>NZ_JBVAPG010000332.1:0-3538 GCF_055413685.1 Bradyrhizobium sp. LeoA1Lang
CCACAAACAGGGTCAGAACTGAATTGATGAGGATCAATCGGCAAGCCTCATCGGGAAATCCGGACGCCACTGGGAACGCGTTAGCCGCGGCGGCTCTTGCTTCTCATCCCAGCAATTGGCGTGCGGTTCGAGAAACATGGCGCGGGCCTTTGCTTGACACGCACATAGGTTGCCAGCGTGCCCCGTCCAATGGCTCGGCCGCCTCGTCCGGCTTGCGATATCGGCCTCTTCAACTCCGCCCTGCGTGGCACAATGAAATGTAGCCTCAAGATGATGCCGCTCGCCTCTCGAGCGAGCTTGCTCGTTTCACGCCGCGGCGCTTGCCTGCCCAGGATCTGCTGCTGGCCTGGAGGTCGTCACGATTTGCAATGGCGGTTCAGAGGCCGAGAGCAGCGAGACGTGCTTGAGCTGCGCGAATACGTCCATCCCATCCTTTAGCCCAAGGGAATCAAAGGAGAAACGCGTGATGCGGGCCAAAATCTCCGTGCCCGAGCCTCCGGTGCCGAGCGCAAGAACCAGCGTGATCTCAGCCGCGCCGAGCGGCAAACAGGCTCTGATGCGCGCCGGAAAGACATTAATCATGGAGCCTGCGCGTGGCGCCTCGCGCGCCACGCTGACGTCGCTCGCTCCAATGCGCAGCCGTTGGTGCACGCCGGGTGCAAACGGCGGCGCCGGCACCAACAGCCGCGCCCCTTTGAGGCGGAGAATGAGTAGCCCATAGCGCCCATCATAGCCGCTGACAACGGCATCAAGGCTGACGGCGGCTTCGCGGCTTGCCGCTAGCGGCAGCGCGGGATCTCTCTGTAAGACTTGCAGCGGTCCGGCCGCGGTCACTACGCCGCGCTCCATCATGACGAGATAATCGGCAAAATGTTCGATCTCCGCCATGTCATGGCCGATGTAGATCATCGGCAGCGCGAGCTTCTCGGGCAGGCGCTCGATGAACGGCAGAATCTCACGTCTGGCGCAGCGGTCGAGCGCGCCAAGCGGCTCGTCCATCACAAGCAGTCTGGGCTGAGACAACAGCGCGCGACCCATGGCGACGCGCTGCCGCTCGCCGCCGGACAGATGTGAGGGAGAGCGGTCGAGCAACGGAGCTATCTCGAGCAGTTCGACCACCTCATCAAACGCGATCGGCGTTGGCTTCGGTTTGGGTGCACCGTAAAGCAAGTTGCGCCTGACCGACAAATGAGGAAAAAGACTCGGCTCCTGAAACACGTAGCCGATGGGACGCAGATGGGGTGGGCGAAAGGTCGTCCTATCCTGCCACACCTCGCCGTCGATGGCGCAAAAACCATTTCGCAAAGGCTCTAGGCCGGCGATGCAGCGCGCCAGCGTGGTCTTGCCGCAGCCTGGTGGGCCGAAAATCGCCGTCACGCCTTTGGCGGGTACGCTGAATTGCGTATCGCGCGAGAAGCCGGCGATACTGCCGCTGAAGGCAATGTCAATCCGGCCTGGCGTGGCTATCCTCACCTGCTCCTCCTTCCGCTGTATTTGTCGATCAAGGTTAAGGTGAGGATTACCGCAAAGGCGAACATCACCATGGCCCCGGCAAGCCAGCTTGCTTCGCGCCAGCGCGAGGCTTGGACATAGTCGAAGAGATAGGCCGACAGCACCTTGGTGCGCCCAGGAATGTTGCCGCCGATCATAAGCACGATGCCGAACGTGCCTATCGCATGCGCAAAGCCAAGCATGGCGCCTGTCAGAACACCCGTTCGCGCCACAGGCAAGGCGACCGTGAAGAAGGCATATAACGGTGAGGCGCGCAGAGTGGCAGCGACTTCCAGCGGGCGGTCACCCATCGCAGCGAAGGCGTTGCGGATGGGCTGCACCATCAAAGGCAGCGCTGACAAAACCGATCCGACCACGAGCCCCGTAAAGGTGAAGGCGAGCGTGGCCCCGCCCCAGAGAGAGGCGAGAAGGCCACCCGGGCCGTTCGGGCCGAGCAGGGCCAGCAGATAGAAACCGATTACTGTTGGCGGCAGCACCAGCGGCAGCGCGATGATCGTGGCGACCGCCTCAGCCCAAAGGCTCTTCGAGCGCGCTATCCACCACGCGAGCGGCGTGCCAAGGACCAGCAGGATCACGGTCGTCAGGCTCGCGAGCTCGACCGTGAGCTCGAGCGATTCCCAGATCTCTGGCGAAAAGCCATCCATGCGTCAACTCTAGCTTTGCACGTAGCCACCCCGCGCGATAATCGCGTGGAGTTTTTGCCCTTTAAGAAAATCGACGAAAGCGCGTGTCGCTTTAGTATTGGCGCCGCTCTCCAACAGCACGGCATTTGGCCCCATCGGGCCATAAGACTCCCGCGCCACCAGCCAGGGCAAACGGGTTTTGCTGTTTGTGAGCTCGGGCGGCGCGACAAATCCGAGCTCGGCATTACCGGTCTCGGATCGATCGGCGTGTGTGATGCTGGCGGTATCGGCCCTCGGCTGAATCGCCGCACTGACGCCTGGCGCTTTCATGACCTGCACCGCCGTTGCGCCATCATAAGGTGCGGCGGCCGGATTGCAGATCGATGATTTTGCCACAGACATCATCTGAAGGCTATCCGCGCGATTGGCGAACTTCACATTCGAACGCCACAGCACGAACTTGCCGCTCTTAGAGGTGAAGCTGTTTCCCGATACCGGGAGACGCTTCTCGCTCTGTTTACTTGGGCGGAACCGATCGGCCGACAGAAGGATGCAAAGCGCGGGTTGGATGATCCAGCTGCAAGCCTGTCCGTGCGCGCGTGAGCTCAACCCGGCCTCGAGCCGCGTCGTCTGAGTGAGCGGTGATGCAATCTCGTTGCTCGGCAGACGGACGTTTGCGGCAAGGGTGGGACTGATGTTCACCGCTGCTGCTTTTTCGAGCAGGAGCAGGATCAGAATCAGAGTTGCATTGATCAGGATCAATCGGGCAAGCCTCATTGGGAAGTCTCTCGGAGCGGGGCGGCCTGCGACCAGTTTGGCCGCGACGGCTTCTGCTCCTGATCCCAGCAAACGGCGTGCCGCTCGCGAAATATGATGCGCGCCTTGCGCCACAGCAGCCAAACACGCTTAAGCGCCAGCCTGGCTGTTGAATTGCGGCGGAATGGCCCCAGCGCCGTGTCAGCTTTCCGACTTCGGCGTGTTCAACCGAACATCTCTAGCCTCTTGAACGAAAAACTTCTTGGGATACTCCGCCCCAACCTTGGCTCCACCGCGCCGTGATGTCCGATTTTGGATCTTTGAACGGCTCGAACTCCGATCTCCGGACCGGCTGACCCGACGTGGCCGCCTGGGGTGTCGGAATACGATAAGTTCTGCCTTCACGTCGCCGCTATGAAGCGTCCGTTCGAGAAAAACTCTGTGGCAAGCGACTCGTCCAGGCGCGGCAGGAGCTCAGCGTGTATCGTCCGGTGAAGGAGTATCGAGGCTGTCGTTTGTAGCTGTGCGAAACTACGACGCGAGGCTCGATAACGCCCGAGGGCAGCTTGCATCAAGGTCTTAGGCGCATGTCTCCAAACGTCGATAATGTGGATGCGTACCATCCAAAAAATCAATTTTACCAATGT
>NZ_JBVAPG010000333.1:0-3488 GCF_055413685.1 Bradyrhizobium sp. LeoA1Lang
TCTCGACCTTTGGGCGTCAAACGCGCATTCTTGTGGCTGTTCATCTGGTCTCTCCGGGGAACACTGAAGCTTCGCAACCTCAGCTTCCTCGGTTCGGACCAGATGGACAACCTCCTGAAAGACCACATCTAGAGCGGCTGCTCAAACTCCTCCACGGAATGCCCGAACTGCGACAAGGCTTCTTCCAGATAGTCGCCGAGTAACGGCATTCCCAGAAGATATTCCGCCGTGCGCCTGTTGTGCGCGTGGGCGGCCTCCGCGCGAAGGTCGTCCCACTCGTCGAGCTCGCCGTCGCCGCGACCGAGCCACGTAAGCGTCACCAGGTCGACCTGTTCGTCCTCGTTCAGGCCGCGGATGATCGCCGTCAGTTCGCCGCTGACGGGATCGTCGCGATGATCCTCGAGCACCGAAAGCATGGCATCGTCGCTCGCGTTGGAGGCGGGCTCCGGGTCGGTCACCGCGTCCTTGACGTCGAACTGCCGTGCCTTCGCGAGGATCGCCGCGACCTTCGCGGAGGAAATGGTAATTTGGGGAATTTCGTTCATGGCAGACCTCCTCGCTGAGACCGCCAACCTAGCCGTTCTGTGATGGTACTCCATTGATGCGGGTCAAACTCGGCGACGAAGCGCGGCGCAATGTCGCGAGAGGCTGTCAATATGTCGACCGCCGCTTCGATGTCGCGGTGCTTGTTCGCAAGGCGATCGCGTCCTATCGTGGAGGCGCTGAAGGTTGAATTGGCAGGGGCGGCGCGTCTATCCTTTGTACCCGACCTGCCGTGCGCCGGCGCAGGATACTCAGATGGACCTTTGGCCAATCCTGCAATCGCTCGCGCTCTTGACCTTCGCGAACGGCACGCCGGTCATCGCAAAGAAAATATTCGGGTCTCGTTTGGCATTCCCTTTGGATGCCGGGGTGCATTTCGTTGATGGCCGCCCCTTGCTGGGCCAGTCGAAGACGATCAGGGGTGTCGTCCTTTCCGTCGCTGTCACTGCGGCGGCTGCGCCGGCGCTTGGCGTGAGCGTTGCCACGGGTGCTCTGGTGGGATGCCTTGCCATGCTCGGCGACATCATCTCCAGCTTCATCAAACGTCGTCTCAAATTGCCGTCCAGCGCCCAGGCGATTGGGCTCGACCAGATTCCGGAATCGCTTCTGCCGTTGGTGGTCTGTCAGAACGCGCTATCGCTGACATGGGTCGACATCATCATTTGTGCCGGCATTTTTCTGGTAGGGGAGCTGATGATCTCCCGCGTGCTGTACATGCTGCACATACGCGATCAGCCCTATTGAGGCGCGAGGTCGCCGACCCGCGAGCCATCGCGGGCTATGGCGTGATGCGATTTGGTTTCACCTCTCCCGCTTGCGGGAGAGGTCGCTGCGCTCTTGGCGCAGCGGGTGAGGGCTCTCTCCCCACGGATAGTCCCATCGCGGAGACACCCTCGCCCCGGCCCTCTCCCGCAAGCGGGAGAGGGAGCACAGCGTTCATCGCGGATACGATCCGACCTCATCTCATCATGCTCTAGATGCCATCCCTGCCAATGACCTTGCGGCGCAATTGTTCGCAAAACTCTTCCAGCAACCGCTGGGTTTCTCCCATTGTCGCGAGCGGCCGGCTCGCCTGCGATCGATTGGCCGGATCGGAGCGTGGGTCGTTCAGTTTGCTTCTGAGCTGCTCGAGACGTTTCTGGCCGGCCAATACTCGATCCTCCGTGAACTGAAGCTGCTCCAGGTCATGGCTCAGCTTGTTCGCCTCCTCGATCAGCAATTTGGTGATGGTGGACCGCTTCTCCGGCGTCAGGTCGTCGTCCCACAAAGCCTTCAGGAAGTGATCGATATTGGCGCGGACCACGAATCTGTCGGTCGGTGTCTCGTAAGCGCGATGCGCCTCGGAAATCCGTCGCTCGATGAATTCTCGCTCGGCATCGCTCAACTGGGTCTTCAGGAGCCGGCGGTATCGTTCGATATTCTGCGTATAGGTCAGGCGGGGATCGCTTGAATCCGACGACATCGACCGCTTTCCCCATTCCGCCATCACCGCCAAAATTATCGCGTACCAACTGAAAAAAGGCAGCCTCCTTGGTGGGCGAAAGTTTAATCAGGATCAAATTTGCGCGGCGCGTGTTCGCGGCCAGTTCCGGTTGCGCCAACGCCGGCGAACGTAGGTATTCTTTGACGGCGATCAAAAAAGAAACCCGGCAGATCGGTTAATCATCAGCAATGGAAAGAGGTGGACGACATATGCCGACTGACGCAACTCGCATGGCGGGACCCGCGATTCATGCGACCGATCCCTGGACGCCGGGTAATCCGAAGAAGCGTGTCCGGCATCAATTGTTGAGCAACGACGAGCGCGCACAGCTTGCAAAGATCGCTGCGATCGTTCGCTTCGAGAAAGGTGAGCGGATCTACAATCAAGGCGACCGCGCCGATGTGGTGTTCAACATCATAAGCGGGGTCGTCACCGCATATCGGATGCTTGCGGACGGACCGCCCGTCATGTCCTTTCTCTATCCCGGCGACCTCTTCGGTTTGACCGAGGAGGCGCGGTACACCAACACGGCCAGGGCCACGACCCCGGTCATCGCCTACAAGATGCCGCTGCAGTCGGTGCAGCGGATTCTGAGCAGCAGCGCCAATCTCGACGTGCAGGTCATTGTGAAGCTCTGCGACGAATTGCGTCAGGCGCAGCATCATGCGGTTCTCCTTGTCCAGAAAAGAGCGGTGAGGAGGCTCGCCATGTTCCTGGAGCTCCAGGAGCACCTGCAGATTGCGCGGAACGAGCCGATCTCGGAAATATATCTGCCGATGGATCGTTCGAGCATCGCCGACTATCTCGGCATTACCCTTCCGGCGCTTAGCCGCGCATTCCGGGCGCTCGTCGTAAAGAAGATCATAACCACGCGAGGCCGACACCATGTCAAGGTCGTTGACCGGGAGGCCTTCAAGAAGATGGCCGATGCGTGAGCCGTCGGAGGCTGGGCCGGCGCCGCGCACCGGCCGGCGTGCCCGATAATCCCGCCGATGTGACAGATCGTGAAGCCGCCACGCCTTGGGACGATGGCGGCTCGAACGCACTTCATCAGATGAAAGAGGGCGACAGGTTAATTGGAGTAAACGCGATGCGTGCTTTCTTGGCCTTGGGCCTGTTGATCATCCTGTCTGCATCGGCGAGTGCGGCGACGATGCATCACCACTTCGAACCGCGACATATCATGGTTCCGCCTGGCCCGTTCTACGCCGTTCCGGGTTGGGCTTATGAAGCGCCTCGGCCGCCAGTGCACTACTACGACGACACGCCGAGCTACAACGATCCGTCCAAGTTTGGCGGCGGCACGGCGCTATAAATAGCCACTGGTTCACGGCGTCTAGGGTCTGTTGGGATTCATCGGGAGTTTATCACGGCAGCGGTCAGATGGATCATGGCTGCGAAGCTTTGATCTGTCTTGTCTGCGCGCAGCGCGATGCGCTTGAATTCCTTGAGCTTGCAGAAG
>NZ_JBVAPG010000334.1:0-3459 GCF_055413685.1 Bradyrhizobium sp. LeoA1Lang
GGCGGGCGCTCCCGGCCGACCCCACGGCGGCGGCGGACGAGAACCATCTAAAAAGAACTTTGCTAACCTTGAGAGAACAAATAAAGCACACCCTCCCGGGGGGGGCTTGACCTTTCCCGCCCCACCCGGGGGTGGGCCCCCCCCCCCCCCCCGCGCCCGCCCCCCCCGGGGGGGGGGGGGCCGCCCCCCGGCGGCTCCGAGGGGATGGCTTGGCCGGACCCCATGATCAATTTTGCTGAACTTGACGCACAGAACTCGCTTTTACGCCATGCCTTCCTAGAGGGGGCATTCTCGCCAGTGTTTTCCGACTGGAGTGTTAGCTACAGAGACGGGATATAGTTGGTGATTGAATGAAGCGATCCTAATGGAACCTTTGGACCGGGTCGCGATCCGCAACTGCATCTATCGGTACTGCCGCTGCATGGCCCGGGCCAGCAAGGCCATGCTGCGCCGCTCCTATTGACCCCACCCAATAGATCGGCATGGCATCTATTCCGGGCCTGCGGAGGGCTCCCGCCTCCCGGCGCGAGAAGTGCTCAAAAGCCGCGCCCGCAATATCCACCAGTTCGGCCAATTATTGATAGAACTCGTCGGCCCGACGCGGAGCGCTGTGCGACGTGCTTCCTTGTCATGCAGCGCGGCGGCAAGGATGGGCGCGTGCGGCAGTTCCGATCGGTCGACGCTGTTGCGGCCTGTTCGACAAGCGCGGCGGGGAGTGGCGCATTGAGCATTGTGGTGTTCGACTGGGCCGAGGAGCAGTCGTTGCAGCCTCAAACCGAGGCCGCGCGCTGTGGCCGGCGCCTGCTGACTGGAGCGCAGCCGTCCGACGATCCGATTTGCGAAACTCCGGCCGCCGCCCTCGATCGCCGTATGTAGGATCCGCGTGCTCGCTCGTGTCAGGTCCGCGCACATCATCGCGCAAAGTTGAGTCTGACGTCCTTGAAATCGGGGATTGGTTCTTCAATTGCTCAATCGACATGATGCCTCCAGCAACATGCCTCAAGCAACCTTCAGCGTTTCGCCGCCGATCTCGCGGTTGCAGGGGCAGAGCTCGTCGGTCTGCAGAGCATCCAACACGCGCAGCGTGTCCTTCGGGTTTCCGTCGACATTGAGGTTGGTCGCGTAGACATGCTGGATCGTGTTGTCTGGGTCCGCGATGAATGTGTAGCGATAGGCGACGCCGTCCGGCGAACGCACTTCAAGACCATCGACCAGCCCGCCCTTGGTGTCGGCAAACTGCCAGATCGGCAGATGGTGCAGGTCCTTGTGCGAGCGTCGCCAAGCGAGCTTGCAGAACTCGTTGTCGGTCGAGCCGCCCAGCACGACCGCGTCGCGGTCGGCAAAATCCTTCGACAGCCGGGCAAACTCGGCGATCTCGGTTGGGCAGACGAAGGTGAAATCCTTTGGGTAGAAGAAAATGATCTTCCATTTCCCAGGGAAGCTGTTTTTCGTCAGCGGCTCGAACGCGCTCTGCGCGCTCTCGTCGTGCAGGTGAAAACCGGGCTTCACGCCTGTGATTTCGAACGGCGGCAACTTACTTCCAATTCCCAGCATATTGTCCCTCACAAGTTTGCTTCGCGCGGGAAGCGACGGTCCCGGTCTCAAGTCAAGCAAGCGATGTGCCAGGAGATCTCGCGGTTCAACTGGCGGAAATGCGACAATCGGATGCTCGCCGCGGCGATATCTCGGTCCGTAATTGGGCAGAATGGGCCATTATCTTACATCGATAACGGAGCATGATGCCGTGCGCATGCGGCAGCTTGCGTGCGCGCGAAAGCCATGCGCGCAACTTAAGAGGCCGTACAATCTTGGGCCTTGATAAAATGAACCTACCGCGGCAAATCCTGCTAGGCCGCATGATCACCCTTAACGAGGCGCACGAGGACCACTCACGTGACGTGGAGCGGAAGCCGGCAGTGACGGCTTTTTTCCATCGATCGTGGTGGATAATCTCGGGGCAAGATCGGCGATGCTCTCTCGGCCGTGATGAAGCTGCCGGATGGAATCATCACTAAATCGTCGTGACCGGATGGATTGCGCGCGGATGCGCGGCGGCGGGCGATGTCGCGCCATCATCCCTCTACGACCTGGCGCTCGCACCACAGCGTTATGCCGACATCCCGGTGAAAGTCCGCGAGTCAGCAAGGCATTTTTCCGGACGGTGGTGAGGAATGGCACGCTAGCGATGACCGTATCGACAAATTCGTCCCCCGGCCGGGGCTCCTGCTCGGAGAATTGTTAATCACGAGGAGATCGACGCGCCGCTTGGTCGCGCGGGCCACTACAACTGCGGCGTCGGCAAACCCACTAGCATCAAGCTTGCAGGATATGGCGCCGCTGCCGAGTGGCTGGCAGATCGAAATCTCGTGCCCTGTCGCAATGTCGAGCGCGACCATGGTTTTTATGCCGTCGCGCCCTTCAGTTTTTTCTGAACAAAACCAATGACGTGCACGCCTTGTCGCATGAGACTCCTGGGCTAAGTCGGCGAGCAGCTTATAAGCATCCTGTTCCGACCGGTGGAGGATTGCCGCAACGCGCTTCGGATCGATGTCCGCGAGGGTGGTGATCATGGGCGTGATCCTCTAATTGCTCGTTTCGCGCTTTGTCGGCGCGGGACGCGCGATACCTACTCTGGCGCTTCAGGGCCGTGAACCAGCGAGACGCCCTTTGGCCTGGACGAATATACCGATTCCAAATCGAGCCTTAGGCATAGCGAGCGGCGCGTTATGCCGCTGTGCTGGAGATCGCCGCCCACACCTCTAGCCGGTACGGTACGCTCAACTGCGCATCGGCGGCAAGCCAGCTTGGTAACGGAGGCCTCCCGGAGCGGCTTGACCACGAAAGAGAGCGAGTATGCGGCCACGAGCCCGGCAAAGGTGAAGGTGAGGGTGCTTCCGGCCTAGAGAGATGCGAGAATCCCGCGACCAGCTTCGGCTGCATCAATTCACAGGCGCCGAGCGCTTTCACAGCGTGCTCAGTGGCTGCGCTATAACGCGCAGCAGCCGGATTATGGATCGAGGTTTTGCGAAAGCCTCGTTCACGAACTTCGGAGTTGAACTGCACAGCACGAGATTATAGGTCGCATAGGTGAACCGGCTTTCCTGAACGCAAGACCGTTCTCGACCAGATTGCTCGGGCGGCCTCGTCGGGCGGAGAAATAGCTCAAAGGGCGCCCGTTGCGTCACCTGGCTGTAAGCTGTCCGCTCGCGCCAAAGCTTGGCCTCGCCCGGTCTTCGGCTTAAACGGCGCTGCAGCTCCTTGGCCGGCGCGGTGAAGTTCGCGGCGACCGCCGCGTCGACCTCCGCCGCTCCTGCATTTCCGACCACAAACATGAGCTATGGCCGAAATTGGGTGATGGGGCTGATCAGGCGGCGCGGTTAGCTGGCGTCGTCGATTCTGCGACGCCGTCGGTAAATTTGACGCCGGCAATGACCCTTGGCAACTGATTTTCGCCCTTCA
>NZ_JBVAPG010000335.1:0-3458 GCF_055413685.1 Bradyrhizobium sp. LeoA1Lang
CAGCCGGTGTGATATCTCTCGTCATGGCGTTGCTCTCCTTTGTGGAATCAGCACCCCGAGCCTACCGGCTCAAGGTGGGCAACGCCGACCTCTTCAGTAATTCAACAGAACCCGGGACATCCCCTGCATGCGTGCCTGAAGTCCATCAAGCCAGGCGCCAAGGTGATATCGCGAGCGATCAAGATGTGTCACGCAGGAGCGGGCGCCGTGGATGATCATCCGGCGCAGATATCGGTTGCCGCGCTTGCTTATCCCCAGCACCTTCGTTTTGCCTCCCGTAGAGTATTCTCTGGGAACAAGACCCAGCCAAGCTGCCATATCGCGGGCCTTTTTGAACTGTCGGGCAGATCCAGCTGCTGCTAAAAGCGCGGTCGCCGCGAGTGGACCAAAGCCCGGGATAGTCATTAATCGACGTGCGGTATCGCTTTGAGAGGCAACCGCCTCAATCTCGCGGTTGACTTCAGCAATCCGCAGCTCCAGCTGCCGCAGCTCGTCGAATGTAGATGCCAGAATGCGACGCATGGCCGACGTTAGATCATTCGATTCATCTGCCAAAACCCTCGGCAGATCTGCCTTGAACTTGCCGGCGCCCTGGTGAATAGCGATCCCATATTCCAGGCAAAAAGCGCGCATCTGATTTATGAGACACGTCCGTTGCGAAATCATCCTATCGCGAACACGATGCAGCGCTTGTAGGTCAATGTGTTCAGGCGACCGTATCTCGACGAAGCGCATTGTTGGTCGCGTCACTGCTTCCGCGATCGCTGCGGCATCGATGATGTCACTTTTGTTGGACTTTACATAAGGCTTGACGAATTGAGCCGGAATAATGCGGACGGTATGCCCCATCGCGGCGATCTTGCGTGCCAACCATTGCGAGCCGGAGCAGGCTTCCATCCCCACCAGAGCCGGCCCGGCGCGTTCGAAGAACTGCAAGAGTGTATCGCGCCGAAACGTCGCCTTCTGGATCGGCATTCCGGCGGCGTCGAGCCCAACGACGTGGAAAAGGTTCTTGCCAATATCGATCCCAAACACCGTTGCCGGCCTGGGTTTGTTCCGTGTCCTCATTGCTTCCTCCTTTTAAAAGCCAACTCAGTCTGACCGAGAGGATGGGGCGGGTCATCCCATTAATGGTGACGCCCGTTGCAAGGCGGCAGGCTGTGGCTCACCTTTGTTCGAGTTTTGAGGTCAGTCAGCGGCGGGCGTGTGAAGTGATTGGGGCTGATCGGTCCTCGGTGCGTTATCTCAGCCTTCGGCCTGACGACGCGACCATTCGCGTCCGGCTGCGCGAGTTGGCGTCGGTGCGCCGGCGCTTTGGCTATCGCCGTCTGCTTCTCATGATCCGCAGTGAAGGCGCGCTTATCAACCACAAGAAGCTGAGGCGGCTGTATGCCGAGGAGCGGCTGCAGGTTCGCCGGCGAGGTGGACGCGAAAGAGCTCTCGGAACACGGGTTCCGATGGAGTTGCCGCAGGGACCGAACCAGCGCTGGTCACTGGATTTCGTCAGCGACACGCTGACCGACAGCCGACGCTTCCGTATCCTGGCTGTCGTTGATGACTTCACCCGGGAATGCATCGCATTGGTGGCCGACACGTCGTTGTCGGGGATCCGGGTGGGTCGTGAGCTCGATGCCGCGATCGCCCGACGAGGCCGCCCAACGATGATCGTCAGCGACAACGGGACCGAGCTCACCAGCATGGCCATCCTGCGTTGGTCGCAGCTCACCCGGATCGAGTGGCACTACATCGCGCCGGGCAAGCCGCAGCAGAATGCCTTCGTGGAAAGCTTCAATGGACGACTGCGCGACGAGTTGTTGAACGAGACGTTGTTCTCGTCACTCGATCATGCTCGGGAGCTGCTCGCCGAATGGCAGGACGATTACAACACCGTTCGTCCGCACAGCGGGATCGGCAACCTGCCGCCATCAACTTACGCCAGGCTAACAGCGTCCGACATGCAACGGGACGGGACGCTGCGCTGTGTCGAGGGCTCCGCGCCCCGTCCCGTTGCATCACCAAGCCACACAGGCTCAAATGACCAAAGGATTCCGCCCATCGCTGGATGACCTTTGGGGCTCAGGTCAGAGTCGATAGCATTCCTGCGCCGGTACCTTGAACGTGATGCTCTTGCAAAGGGAGGGCTTTGCACAATGGGCTGAGGGATGATTCTCTAAACCATGGCTGATTCTGGCGAGGGGGGCCATGGTTGAGCGCAATGTCGATCAGATGAGCTTGGCGGACGGCTTGGTTCAGGCGCCGCGAAGCAGCATCCTGGACGAGGTCGAAGCGGTCGTGGATTGGAGGCCGCTGCGGTCGTTGCTTGGCAAGCGGGGCGGCGATGGTCCCGGCAACAGCAGTTATCCGGCGGAGGTCTTGCTTCGCTGCTTGCTCGCCGGGATATGGCACAATCTGTCTGATCCCGCGCTGGAAGCCGCCATCGCGGATCGATTGTCGTTTCGTCGCTTTGCTGGTCTGAGCCTGCACGATCAGACCCCCGATCACGCCACATTGTGGCGGTTTCGACAGGAACTCGCGAAGGATGGGCTGATCGAGAAGGTTTTCGCCGAGATCAATCGGCAGTTGGAGGCCAGGAAGCTGATCCTCAAACAGGGCACGCTGGTCGACGCTTCGTTGATTCCGGCACGAGCCAATCCGCCCCGCAAGGCGCGCAAGGATGGCGAGGATAAGCCGCCCAAACCCTCTGCGGATCGCGATGCTCGCTGGGGCCGCAAAGGCAAGAAGTGCGTGTTCGGCTACAAGGTTCACACGGGTGTAAGATGCCGGTCACACCATCATTCGTCGCGTCCATATGACGGATGCCTCGATCACCGACACGGAGCCCGCGGATCGTTTGTTCTGTGGTGATGAGAAGCGGCCTATGGCGATCAGGCCTACTACACCCATGCCCGGCACGCGCGTCTGACCGAAGCCGGCATCAAGGACCGCCTGATGCGTCGCCCCAATAAACACCATCCCGAACTGCCGCCACGGCAGAAGCTGCGCAACAAACTGATCGCCAAGGTGCGCGCCGCCGTGGAACGTCCGTACGCCGTGTTCAAGGAGCACTACGGCCTGCGACGACTGCGCTTCTTCAACCTCGAGCGCAACCAGACGCCCGTCGTGCTGGCCTGCTGCGCCTATAATCTGCGTCGCGCAGCCAGCGCGTTGGCCGCTCAACGCCAGGAGTCTGCCCTCGCTTGAAAAGCGGGGGACAACAAGGAGCGAAACGAGCAAGATGTCGCTCATGGTAGCGGGCTCATATCAAAAAAACCCCACAACACACCTCAGAAGCCCGCTCGCCGCTCTGTGCAAAGCCCTCAAAGGGAGAGAGCCTAGTGGTTCATCACAGTGGTTTTGACTCTTTGGCTGCAGCGGGATAGGCGCGGCGGAGTTTGGCGCGGGCTTTGTCGGTTGTGAACATCCATTTGATGCGGTCTCGCGTTTTATTTCGCTGCCGC
>NZ_JBVAPG010000336.1:0-3432 GCF_055413685.1 Bradyrhizobium sp. LeoA1Lang
CCGCGTGCTTGCGATGCCAGCCGGTCACCGCGCAAAGCTCGTCGAGTATGCGCCCCTTATCTGCCCGCCCTGCCGATCGATAGCGCTCTACCACCGCCGCCGTGAGCTCGCGCCGAGCACCCATGCTCATCCGTCCTGCCATCGGTGACACCGATCCGATTCGGTGTCGCCGTCCCAATCCTGACGGTCAGTTCTCCGGTAACATTCTTGATGAGGCAATGCGCTCTGTCGCAATTTTGGTGCAGCTCCGACTATTCAGCGCCGATTAGTCTGCCCTGAAGCAGATCGATTTTCCCGCGACCATACATCTGACGTCTGACAAGCTTGAGGCGCGTGATCTGACCTTCAGTCTGTCCGTTCGACCAAGGCGAGGTAATAGCCGCCCTTACCGCCGCTTCATCCCTGACGACGCCGCTCGCGAACGAGGCGACGAGACTGGCGCGGGCGCGCTCGATCCATGAGGTGAGCCCTTCCTCAGCTTTGCGCCGGATCATCCCGTGGAATTCGGCGATGATGTCGCGGGCCTCGATCAACACCGGTACGCCAGCTTCGATCGCCGCGATCGTGACGGTCTCAGCTTTCGTCAGCAAGTCCTCCATCAGATGCCACCGATCTTCGGCTATGGACACGCCGGGAAACCGTTCCGCACGATGGACACAGACCAACGCTTCCCGACGCCCGAACCGTAATAACGGCCTTATCACCTTCGAAGTACGCACTCTCTACAACAAATCCACTCGGCACCAAATTGGAGCGCAGGAGTGCTTGCTGCATGACGCTGATTCTCCCCAATCAAAGCGCCAGACATCCCTCAAACTGCATCAAAAGTGAGTCAGAGCCAATTTTGCATGCCGAATGACATGTTGCGCTGACGCGACGTCCTCACGGGCGCGGAAATGACCCCTCAGGAACAGGCAAATGCAGACCTGATGCTTACGATCCTGCGATCGTGGCTTGCTGCAGAACCTCTATCATCCGGAAATCGAGTTTCACTGGCAGCCAGGTCTGCCGTATGGCGGCTTCTTTACTGGAGCGACCATTCCGAAAATGCAGGAGAGGTTTGCATCCATTTGGTTTCCGCTGCAGCCTACCGAAGAGCGTCGCCGCATGGATGCTCGCGTGATTGCGACCAGCACCACTGGACGGGTGATCGTCAACTACGTGTGGAAATGCTTGAGCCCGGATGGAGTGGCGTTCGAGACCGAGACGCTCGCCGACTATGCCATCGAAAAGGAGCAGCTGCGTCGCGCTCAGATGTTTTTATTATGATCTGTTCGGGCTGATGAAGTTTCTGACCATTGCGGCATCGGCTGAAGAATTCAAGAGATGACACGCTCACCTCATTGGCTCACGAGCCAGCGACTGCTCTTTCAGGCCCCGATTGGTTCGATCGCAAGTCCTGATCTCGCGGTCGCGGTATGCAACGCGGGTAGCATTGGTCAGATTGCCGGGACGTGGCGATCGACTGAGGAGTTACGCATCGCCATTAGAACCATCAGGGAGCGCACGACAGCGCCATTTGGCGTCAACTTCGTTCTCGGCTTTCCTTTTGAAGACCAGTTGGCGGTGGCGCTCGCCAAAGGAGTCCCCATTATCTCTTTCCTTTGGGGCGATGCGTCTCGCTATGTTGAGCAGGTGAAGGCGGCAGGTGCGGTCGCCATCCAAGTTGTAGGCAGTACGGAAGACGCGCAGATCGCCGAGGCGGCAGGCTTTGATCTGATCGTCGCGCAGGGCCATGAGGCCGGGGGTCACATTCGCGGTCAGCTCGGCACGTTCGTACTAATCCCACCAGTGCGTGACGCCGTTGGAATTCCAGTCATTGCCGCCGGCGGCACGATTGTGTTGAAGAAGTCCGCGAAGTGATAATTCAGGTTCGGAGAACGCGCTGGGCGCACGGGTGGTTGATTGTGCCTAAGCGTGCTGGAGCGTCGGCAGCGGGATCAGCTTTGCGAGCTTACGTAAATTCTGCGCTGTGGCAGCGAGGAGGAACTCGTCGCGAGCGCCCAAGAGACCTCTTAGCCTGAGCCGGTCGAGGCGGAGAATGCGCTTGAGATGGGCAAAGAGCATCTCGATTTTCTTCCGTTCGCGCCGAGATCTGACATAGGCATCAGTTCTGGCGATCTCGCGCGCCACGTCTCGAGCCTTTTCATGGATTGAACGCGGGACCTTGCGGGAGGGCATCTTCGGACAACACCGCGACTTCAGTTCGCAGTCATCGCAAACATGTTTGCTGGCCCGGTACAGCAGTGTCGCTCCATCATTCACCAAGGTCCCGGTGGAGGCCAGCACTTTGCCAGCCGGGCAGATGTAGACGTCGCTTTGCTGATCATAGGCGAAGTCGTCGCGCGAGAACGTGCCGTCGGTACGGGCCGATTTGTCGAATGCCGAAATGTGCGGTTCGATCGCCTTGCTCGTCGACCAGCCAGCCCAGCATCTCTACCGTTCCATAGGCACTGTCGGCGACAACACGTTCGCAACAGAGCTCAAGGCGCTCTTCACTGCGCTCGATCATTGTGCGCGCCGCCCCGACCTCGGCCTGTCGGATGGCGCGCGTCGCCTCGACATCCATGATAATCGCTGCCTTCAGGTCGATGAGGTAGTTGTTGGCGTAGGCGAAGAAGGCATGCCCCTTGTGAGCGCCTGTCCATTGCGCGGCCGGGTCCGACTTAGAGGTGAACTTTGGTACCGTGTCACTCGCCGCGCCCCAAGCGGCCTCATCCAGGGTGTCGAAGTACTCTCGAACAGAGCGGCGCGTTCGGGCATAGCTCCCATAACATCGTCAGACCCGGCAACTGCGCGCTGCTTGTTGGTTGGCGGCAATCGAGCTTGCATCGACTGCAAAAGCTGCTCCTTCTGCCATGCAGCGCTGGACCACGGTCTCGAACAGCTTTCGCAACAGATCGCAGCCGCGGAAGCGGCCATGCCTGTTTTTGGAGAACGTCAAGTGGTCCGGCACCTCGCCGTCCAACCTGAGCCGACAGAACCAGCGGTAAGCAAGGTTCAGGTGCACGTCTTCGCACAACCGCCGTTCGGAACGTGTCATTCGGCATGCAAAATTTGCGAGCCGATTGACACATTGCTGGGCTCATCGCTTCTGGCAGCTCAGGGCCCGCCTACAACATGAAGCGCGTGATGACGATCGTGGGCGTAGGCGGATTGCTGGAAGCGATGCGGGCGTGAGGCCGGCAGCGCCTATATGAAGCTCCTGGTTGCCACTGAGATGAGAGGTCGGTTCCATCCAATCAGAAGTTCGGCGGCCGCGAAATGCGCCGGTGCGCCCCAAGTTGCGCGATTTTCACACGGCCTGGGCCCAGGCCGTGTGAAAACTGTGCCTCTGCTATTATTCTCCAGTGAATCGGCGGGGGACGAGCGATGGCGGGATTCGTAGAGGGGGTTGATCGCGGACAGAGCACGTTGTTCCCTGCACTGCTC
>NZ_JBVAPG010000337.1:0-3422 GCF_055413685.1 Bradyrhizobium sp. LeoA1Lang
CGAGCAGTGCAGGGAACAACGTGCTCTGTCCGCGATCAACCCCCTCTACGAATCCCGCCATCGCTCGTCCCCCGCCGATTCACTGGAGAATAATAGCAGAGGCACAGTTTTCACACGGCCTGGGCCCATAGCGGCCCCCGGTGCTTTCCTGAAAGGAGTGAGGACGACGCCCCTTGAGAGGCGTAAGATCAACGAGACAAGAGCCACCTAAATCGGAGGTCGAGATGGACGATCGAACCATAGTGGCGGAACTCCAGCGCCATTGGAATGCTTCAGACGCAAACGATTTCGAAACCGAGCATGACATCTATCGGGAGGATGCCGTGCTCGACTATCCGCAGTCGGGCGAACGCATCCACGGCCGCAGGAACATTCAAGAGAGCCGATTTGTGCAGCCGAACAAGAAGCGCTTCTCCGTTCGGCGCATTGTTGGCGGCGGCGACCTCTGGGTAAGCGAATTCGTCCTGACCTATGACGGGGTACCGTCCTACGTCGTGAGCATCATGGAATTTCGTGAGGGATTGGTGGCTCACGAAACGCAGTATTTCGGCGACCGGTTCGACCCCGCACCCTCACGTGCGCATCTTGTCGAGCGCCTAGGGTAGATCGCCGAAGCGAGTGGGCCCGAAGCCACCCAAGGGGACCCGCAACTATTCGGCGACAGCTCAACATCGGCGTCAGACCAGGCCCGCCAGCGAATTGACGCCGAGCACATGGCCGCCGTCGGGGCCTTCATCCATGGCAAGTCTATGAGTATCGATCATGCGTTGCACGCGGCCCATGGCGTCGCTTCTCCGTTGAGAGGATCAATGAATGGTCGACGCGCCGGCCGCGCACTGGCGGCCGGCGGTCGTTGGCGGATTAGAGGCCGATCGCAATCCAATTGACCTTCTTCGCGAAGGTGGTCGCCGCGACGGGCGTCGGGTCGGTGCCGCCCGTGTTTTTCCAGGTCTTGACGACGATCGATCCTGCAACGGGCGCGCCGGCCTGATCGCCGATTTGCGCGGAAACCAGGATCGGATCATCTCCTGGATCGCTTTCAAACGAGGCGACCGCGGAAAGCACCTTCGAGAGGCCGGTGACGACAGTGTCGGAGGCGGTCGCCGTGGTAAGCTGGCCACCGACGACGCGCAGCCCGCCGGCAGGACCGTCGAGGCACACCTGGCCGATCGTATCGGCGGCGCCCGCATCGGCGAAGGCCGCGCCGATCGCGCGCGTGCCAGCGCCAGGCACGGTCGTGAAGTTCTTGCTGCCCGCATCCCAATAGAGACGGTCGCCCTTGGTCCAGGCGGCGCCGGTCGCTTTCGGCAGCTCGAACACCCCACCTGCACGATTCAGCACCAGGTCAGTGCCGGCCGCCGCGGCCGCCACCGCGATGCCGTAGAACGCACCCGCGACGACGAAATCGCCGTTTGCGGTATTGGCCAGCGCGGTCACCACAATGGTGTGGCCCGCCTCGAGATAATTGTTCATGCTCGTTGCTCCATCGGCCCGACGGCCGGGTTTGAAGTGTCAGAGAAAGCGTGAGGAGTGGCGCCGCGCCTCTGCGCGGCGCCGGGATTACTAGCCGCCGTTGCCGGGGTTGTAGGCGAAGCCGCGCCAGTCGATGGCCTTCGCCGCGAAGTCAAGGCGGCCCTTGATCTGGATGCCGTCGACCTCGAAGCCCTGGCGCTGTTCGATGAACACGCCCTCTTCACCCTCGAGGTACGAATACTCGATAGTGTCGACGGTCGCGGGATCGGCGACCAGCAGCCACTTGTTTCCGGGGATGCGCGCCTCCGTGATGGGATCGAGCGCGTTCTGGAACACGTTGACGTCGCTGGAGGCCGACGGCGTGACTGCCGTCACCATCTTTTGAGCCTCAATCCGCTTCGCCGTACCGGTGAGAATGTAGCGCGGCATAAGGTTGAGATATTCGCGGTCCTCTCCCTTCTTAGCAAAACCGCGCTGGTCCCGAATCGCCTGATCGGCCTTGCCCAGATTGGTCTCGTCGATCGCCGAGGCCGCCATGAGGTTGCCGTGGTCCGCGTGGAACAGCTCCTTGCCATCACCCATCTTCGGGTTGTTGAGGATGATGTCGTAGACGGTCGAGGATTCCAGATCGGCAGCAGCGCGACCGACCATGGTCGGGATGCGATCGAAGGCGCTCAGATCATCGTTGATCAGCGCCTGCCGGGTGATCGCGACGATGCGGCCAAAGGTGGAGAGCGCGTACTGTTCGACACCATCGGTCAGGCCGCCATAGCTGTACTCCTGCCCTTCCCGCACCTTTTTGAACGCCGGCGCGGCGGAGAGCTGCACAACCGATTTCGCCTTGAAGTCGGGGTTATTCGACTGTCGGCAAAAGGCCTTGAAGGTCTGCGGCGCCGCGGTGTAGGCGGCGCGGAGGCGCTTCGAGGCGACATTCGCTAGCAGGTTGGCGAAATCCGACGTCGAATGCATGCCGCCGCGGGTGCCGAGCCCGAGCAGCACGCCGGCCAATTCGAGCCGGGACAGACCGCGAAGCCGCACGCCCTGCGTCTCTTCGATGAAGTGGCGGCCGGACTCGAGCAGCGACATGCCGCGATAGTTGCGCGCCATCTCACGCTCCGGCGCGTTCGCCGGGATCGCCTGCGGGTTGGCCCGCAACAGAACCGAGGCCTCAATCGCCGTGCGGATGGTATCGCCCTCGTCCTGGGTGATCCGAACGTGCGGGTTCTGCCGACCAGGAGCCCGCTGCGCGGCGAGATCCTGCAGGCGATCGGTCGCCTGCTCAACGGACCGGACGGCAGTGTCACCGATCACAGTGACCGCGTCCGCGGCCGTGAGGCCGAATGCCAAGGCACGCGCGTTGACGCGGCCGATGTCCGCAGCGCTCCACGCATGCGCTGCCGGCGCCGGCGGAGCGGCAGAACGCGCCTCCTCGGCCGCAATCTGCACCTGCACCCCGCTGGCCTGACGAACCAGCTCGGCGTGCTCGCCTTCGATGCGGGTGACATCGGCCGCCGGCATACCATCCTTGATCTCGGCGATCTTGGCCTCGGCCCGCTGGACGAGTTCGGCGTGCTGGTTGCGGAGCGCGAGCAGCGCGGCGTTCGCCATCACCAGCGTGTGCTGATCGGCGAAAACGACGGCCGCATGCGCGGCGTCGCTAAACAGGTACGCAACAATGGCGACGACGGCGAGGACCAAGCCCGGCGCCGCCCATTTGTGGATCTTCATCTGGAAGTTTCCTTCTGAGGGTGAAACCGGGGCAAAGCGCCTTCGTCCTGCGGCCCCGGTGATGGCGCAGGCGGCTACTGGTGAACGCGAGCGAACTAGTTGTTCATCGCAGTGATTTTGACGTTTTGATACCGAGCCATTCGAGGATGGGCAAGTTTTCGGGTGGCAAGAGGATCTCGATGCTTCGTGCGACGCCGGGCTGGCGGCGAATGAAGCCGTTC
>NZ_JBVAPG010000338.1:0-3396 GCF_055413685.1 Bradyrhizobium sp. LeoA1Lang
TGCTGATGCATTGCGATTGATGGCCTTGACACGAACCATCCCATGTGAGGTTCTGGCTGGCTGGTTACCCGCCTCGATACGCCGCCCTTCTCAGGCCGTCATCACCCAGATTCCGCCATAGCTCAAGGCGAGGCTGGTGCGGTAGGCTTGTCCCGGATGCCGATGGCGCGCAATCGGCGCGTGACAAGGCTGCCATAGATCCGGTCGCGATCGCGGATGAGGTAGTGCGGAGCCTCATCCCAAGGAAATGCCTCCGTGATTTGACGTGCTACCCATTCCGCCGCCGGATTTGCTGTGACGTTGATCCAGACCAGGTCTCTGCGGTCGAGCCGGACAATGACAAAGGCATAGAGCAGGTCGAAACCGACGGTCGGAACAACGAGCAAATCCATGGCGGCAATGTCCGGCGCGTGATTACGCAAGAAGGTGCGCCATCCCTGGCTGGGTGGCCCGCGTCGCTTCACCATGTACTTGGCGACGCTGGACTGCGCGACCTCGAACCCGAGCTTGAGCAGTTCGCCGTGGATGCGTGGCGCGCCCCAAAGCGGATTGTCGACGCTGATCCGCCGGATCAACGCGCGCAGCCTCGTGTCGATCGGCGGCCGCCCTCCGATCGGGCGCGACTTCCAACGCCAATAGCCGCGAAAGCCGGCCCGGTGCCAACGCACGACCGTCTCGGGCCGGATGATCGTGAGGACCTGCAAGATCGATGGAAACCAGCGATACAGCTGAATGAAGAACCAGCGATCATCGTTGGTGAGCCGGACACGACCCTGCAGCTTACGCCTCAAGACAATCAACTGATGTCTGAGCGCCACATTCTCTGCTTCAAGTCGGCTCTTCGACTTGAGAGGCGAAGCCAAGACGGCCAGTACGAAACAGAGCAGCCCGATCATTCCGCCAGCTTAGGCGATTCCATTACATCATCAACTCGGATAAGGTTTTCGGTACACACAGGACATTGACCCTGGCCGCACCGTCCCGGAGACGGTGTTGACCTCCGGTCTGGCGCAATCGCGGGAAGGTACAGGTCAGGCGGCGCTGCTGGCTCTGCAGCGATTTGGCTTCTGCGCATGGGCAGCCGAAGGGAGCCGACGGATTGAGCAGCATGGTCGATGCGAACGATATGCGCGAGCGTGGTGTTCCGATAACGCACACGGCGCAACATTTGGGTCGAATGCACTATTGGCTATAAGGGTCAGTCCGATTGCAGGCCTCAAGAACTGTTATGCTCGCCTGCAAGAAGGCAAGGTAATTACTATGGGAAACTAAAAGACCAAGATTGACCAGTTCAAACGCAGCTTCCCATGAGCTCTCTCTCGGCGCGAATCTCACTCGCGCGCCCCCATGAATGACCAGCGGTCGGAAGCTACGGCCGCGCTGCCCGTGCTTTGCTCCCTGTCGGATGCCGTTCGAGCAATGGATCAATAGTAGGCGGGGTTTCGACATTTCAATCTCCAGATTTGTGGTCGACGAGGGTTCGCCATCGCGGCCTCGCTCGATCCAGGACTGAAACGGCGTGAGCGTTGCGCAACTCGGTGCCTGATCCGGGAAATTCAGGCGTAGGCCACCACCGCGATCGCGCCTTCGATCTCTGGAGCGAACGTGACCTTTGCGGTGTGAACTTGGGGAAGATCGGCCCAATGCATGTCTTTATAGTTGAAGCCTCGCGCCAGCGTGGGCTTCACCACCATAAAGTAGGGCGAAATATCGAAGTCGCGCGGCGCGTAAAATGACGAGTGGCGGGTCTCGGCGATTTCGCGCCGCGCCGTCTGGCTCTCGACGTGCGTGATCTTGGGCAGGATCGGGTAACGCACGGCGTCGAATGCTTGCGCAATTAGCGAAGAACAGATGATGCGGCTAGCGTCGCCGGACCCGAGCGCAATCGTTCGGCGGCGCCAACGCGGCGCCACTGGCCATGGGAATAGATAGCGCATCAGGTCGACGACGTTTTTGAAATCGTAGCCGAGACCAATGCGTTCGATAGCGTAATGGCAGACCTTTGCGCAGTCCGCTCCGCTCAGTCCCACCGGCCGGCAGATACGGGTTTGACAATGCAGATATTTCGACAGCGGCGCCGACACGACACCTTCGCCGATATTGGCTTCGATCAGGACATGGCGCTCGCCGTCGGTTGCGGCGCCGGCCACCGGCCCGACGTACAACGCCGAGTGCGACCAAGTCGATTGAGTGAGATATTTGATGCTGCCGGAAATACGACCTTTGCCCTCGACCAGCAAGACATCACCGGGTCGAAGGGTGTCGCGTAAGGCTGTCGAATCGTTCGGAGTGAACGGCTCACAGTGGTTGACCGGCTTCTGCGACCGGACAATCAGACGTCCGGCATTGTCGAACATCCAGCCCATAACTCGTTTCTCACCTGTTTGGTTTTTCTCACCTGTTTGGTTTTTTCCGTATGGCAGTTCCAGAGAGTGCTGCCGTTCGGTTACCCAAATTACATCCCAAGCATAATCATTGAGAGATGGACCTGACCATTGCACGGAGGTTGATCCCCCCCGTTACATTTGGTTGAGAAGAGCATACCAAGGTTTAGGATCGGGCACCCGCCTGTTGCGACTGATGGGAGCGTCGCACCTCGTTCGGCGGCCACACCCCCGAACTCGCGATCGCATCATCTTCCGCGCCGACAGGCGCACACGAACAGTAACTCCGCAACCTACGCTGAGCCGTCGTCGGTGAGGGGCTCAGCGCTGTCGCCGCGGTGCTCGCGATCTAGCGTCGATCTCCTTGCCCAAGCCGGCAACGCCTACTGCGCCCACGACTGCGCCATTGACATGGATCGGCACGCCGCCGCGCAGCACCAAGATGCCGGCAGTGACGAAGGCCGTTCGAGCTTGGTTTATGTTGTCCTCGATCTCCGCTGTAGCCGCGCCACCGTTCGCGCCTTCTCGATGGCGAGGCAACATTGATCTACCAGCGTCGTCTTACGCCATCATGCGGAGGGCTACGGGCGCGGCGATGGCGACGATTACGCTGCCCGTCACGAGCAATGCGGACCCCGGCAGCCTCCATAGCGCCGCGACGTTGCAGCTACACACCGTCAACGGCAATACATTCAACGTCGCTATCAGAACGGCATAAGATCGAAAAAGCAGGGCATTTGGCCTCGGGCCGCCGCCGGTCCCATTTTATTTGTTGCGGCGCATGAGTCTCTTGTTGGCCCTGAGATGAACAAGGCTCCCGCCGCCAGAATGTCCGCACGCTGAGCCAGATCGGACGCAGATCGGCGCTTTGGCGACCGCCGGTTCTGACCCAAGGCGGAAATATGCGCTGGTTGGTCTGAAGCTGGGAGGCCGTTACGCGCACCTGGCCGGCGCGTGCAATCGATCATCTGGCGCGGTCCCGAGCGCCCGCGCGGGCGCACGGTCACGAACG
>NZ_JBVAPG010000339.1:0-3330 GCF_055413685.1 Bradyrhizobium sp. LeoA1Lang
AATCTCCTAAGGAAAGAAGGAGATCACCATGCCACGAGCGCTCCGTTATGTTGCCGCTGTCGCGGAAATAGCGTTTAAAAATGCGGGTTGTGACAGCATTCGGCACATAACGATGTCCGGCACATAAGCCCGACAACGCCAAGGTCGCGGTGATCAAGGCCTGCCTCTATGACCCCATGGTCAACCGCAGCTATAGCGATATGGCACAGCACTACGGCACGGCGATTTTGCCGGCACGGCCGCGTCGTCCGAGAGATAAGGCGAAGGTCGAGGCCTGCGTCGGAATCGTCGAGCGCTGGCTGCTGGGGCGGCTGCGCAACCGAACCTTCTACAGCCTGGCTGAACTCAACGGTGCCATCGTCGAGTGGCTGGCCAAGCTCAATGACGGACGGGTGCTGCGTCAGTATGGCCGCACGCGACGCCAGCTGTTCGAGGAAATTGATGCGCCGAATCTTAAACCGCTTCCCGGCGAGCCGTGGGTCCATGCCGAATGGCGCCGATGCCGGGTCGGGCTCGACTATCACGTCGAGATCGAACGACACTACTACTCGGTGCCCTATCGCTTCGCCCGTCGGGAGGTAGAAGCGCGGATCAGCGCACGAACGGTTGAAATCTTCCTGGCGGGCGAGCGAATCGCTGCGCACATGCGCGGCAGCGGCAACGGGCGGCACACGACGATCAGCGCCCACATGCCTTCCAGCCACCGGCGCTATGGCGAGTGGACGCCGGCAAAGATCCGCAGCGAGGCGAGCCGGATCGGCCCGATGCTGCGCCTGCTGGTCGACCGGATCATCGAGGATCGGCCGCATCCCGAACAGGGCTATCGTTCGTGCCTGGGTATCCTCCGGCTCGAGAAGCGCTTTGGCACCGAGCGCCTCGAGGCGGCCGCGCTGCGCGCGCTTGAGATCGAGGCTCGCAACTACCCAAGCGTCAAATCGATCCTCGAAAAGGGGCTCGATCGCGTTCCGACGCCCGCGTCCCCCGAGCGCGAGCCGATCATACACACCAACATCAGAGGCTCGGACTATTACCACTAAAAAGGGAAGAAAATGCTGACACACCCCACACTCCACTTGCTTACCCGGCTCGGCCTTACCGGCATGGCCGAGGCCTTCACGCGCCTCGCCGACAACGAGGAGGTCCAGGGTCTCGCTCACGCCGAATGGCTGGCGTTGCTGCTGGACCATGAAGCGACTTGGCGTAACAACCGGCGCCTGGCGCTTCGACTTCGCAAGGCAAAGCTGCGTCATCATGCCGTGCCCGAGGATATCGACTACCGCGCTCCCCGTGGGCTCGACCGCCGCTTGTTCGACATGCTGCTCAACGGAGACTGGATCAAGAACCATGAGAATTGCGCCATTGTCGGGCCAACCGGCGTCGGGAAAAGCTGGCTTGGCTGTGCGCTCGGCCACAAGGCCTGCCGGGACGACCACTCTGTACTTTACACCCGGCTGCCGCGGTTGATCGAAGAACTGGACCTTGCCCGGGGCGATGGCCGACTCGCTTCGCGGATGAAGAGCATCGCCGCCATCGAGCTCCTAATTTTGGACGATTGGGGCCTCCAAGCCATCGACGCCAATGCCCGTCATTATCTGCTCGAAATCCTCGAAGACCGCTACGGCCGTCGGTCGACAGTCGTCACCAGCCAGCTTCCAATTGCCAAATGGCATGAGCTCATAAATGACCCAACTTACGCTGATGCCATACTCGATCGCCTGCTTCACAACGCTCACAGGCTCGAACTGAACGGTGACTCCATGCGTCGCCCGCCCGTTCTTCCTCGGCCGTGATCACATCGTCGGCCGATGAAGACCGAGACCGCAGCCCGCAAAGCTGACCAGCCGCTACGGCACTGTTGGGGGTGCGCGTCCGGTCAGCTTCGCTCCGTCGAACGACATCATCAAACACGTGACGTGATCTCCTCGGCAGCCGCTTGACCACGGGCTAACGATAGTGCCAATTGCCTTTAACGATCGGGGGCTTCACCTGCGCGCGATCAGATCGGAACGCTGCGCGGCATCAGATTGGAATACCTGCGCGCGATCATTGGAATCCGCAGCGGTGCGACAACATTCTAAACAGGATCGGAGAACATGATGGGTAAAGCTGACCCGCGGACCCCTGCCGCGACGTCGGCCGCTCGAGCCTACCGTGCGGCTCTGGCCCGGCTGGTTCGTGGAGAAGGCCGTCATCCAGGTCATCAGGGGCGTGTCGTGAGGATCAGTCCCGCTCCCGTCGCGCGTGAAGCGGGCAAGAGTCGAAATCCGCTCTATACGACACATCGTGATATCCTCGATGAAATCGAGGCAGCGGTGCAGGGACCTGGGCCGTCCAAGGACCTCGCGGACAAAGTGCGGGAAATGGAGGCGGAGATAGCTGTGCTGCGTTCCGAGGCACGCGGGCACAGCGAAGAAAAGCGCAGGATGGCCAGCGAGAATCTCGCGCTCCTTCATCGAGCGAGGGCAGCAGAAGGTCAACTTGCGTCGTTGCAGCGGCGGACAAGGTTAGTGCCCGCCGCTGAACTGCCCATCAGGCCGCTGCGCTGATCTGGCTGCAAGGCTGTTGGGCATGCATCCAGTCAACGGCCGCCTGAGCCTTGCTCGAAGCGGTGAAGATGGCTGAGGTATCGTTGCGAAGAATCTTCAACCAACTGGAAATATAAGCAGCGTGATCCGGCCTCGGCCGCGCCGAAATCGACAGATCGGCAAGAACCATCGCTGCCCCAGCGTCTGCGATAATCTCCTCCATGGCATAGGCTTCGCACCCAAACCGCGCGGATAGATCGCGGTCAAGTCTAATGCTTCGCTCCCGTGGCATGCAGCCCCTCATGAAAGAGCACGCTATAATGAGAGGCAGCATCGCGGAACGAGCTGAAAACCGGCATGTGCACCCGATCGGCCGAAGTCAAATAGTAGGCTTCATTGCCACCGTAGACGGTGTTGATGCCAAGATTGGCGTAGAATGCATCGGCATGAGCGATGCGCTCTTCTTCCGACCGAGCAACAACAGGTTCAGGCTCATATCCGTCGACTTGCGCGCAGTTGAACACGGCATAGCCGCGGGCAAAGAAGCGCCTGCGCTCAACCGTATCGTCGCCTGTGTCGTCATCCTTGTCAGCGTCGCCGCCGATCTTCTTCCAGAAAACGACCGTCGTAGACTTCTCGCCTTTGCGCACCTGGGCGCCGAGGGCTTGCCACTGGCGATGCGCTCGCTCCAAGGCCTGGATCGAGGGCTTCTCGTCCACGCATAGCACAATGGCCTTCGCGGGCGGGGCGACGTAGAGGCCAACAACATCGGCGGCTTTGGCCGTAAAGTTCGGGTCGTTGCTCT
>NZ_JBVAPG010000033.1:0-60646 GCF_055413685.1 Bradyrhizobium sp. LeoA1Lang
CGACGTATCCATTCCAATGCGGATAATCTGCGTCACGGACGGCTCCCTCGTTTGAGATTTCGACAACCTCATTCTGGCACAACTGATGCCGTAGGGGGCCGTCCACCCCATCAACCACAGGCCTTTGTAGTGCGCTCCGCTACCACCGCTTGCTCACGCCACAACAATCGCCTGTGGTTATGGGTCCCGTCTTTCGACGGGACGACAGCGGTATGTGTGTCACCGTTCCCGGTTGTTACAATCGAAGACATTGCCGCCTCCTTGGGATTTTCGTACACAGCCCTCGCCATGACTCAACCGCCCCTCTCCCCCGGCGCCGCCGATGTCCTGTTGTTCGACCTCGGCCGCGTCGTGCTCGATATCGATTTCGGCAAGGTGATGACCACCTGGGCCGGCCATGCCGGCTGCGAGCCCGGCGAGCTCGCCACCCGCTTTGTGATGGACGAGAGTTACAGACATCACGAGGTCGGCAAGATCGATGACGCCGCCTTCTTCGCAAGCCTGCGGCAGTCGCTCGGCATCGGCATCTCCGACGCCCAGTTCCTGGAAGGCTGGAACGCGATCTTCGCCGGCGAGATGCCGGGAATCGCCGCGCACCTGGCGCGCGCCAAGACGCGCCTGCCGCTTTATGCTTTCTCGAACACCAATCCGCCCCATATCGAGCATTTCTCGACAGCCTATTCGGACGTGCTCGGCCACTTCCGCCAGATCTTCTTCTCGTCGACGATCGGGCTACGGAAACCCGACGCGGAAGCCTATGATTACGTCGTCAAGGCGATCGGCGCGCCGGCCTCGCGCATCGTGTTCTTCGACGATTCCACCGAGAACATCCGCGGCGCACGGGCGGCGGGTCTCACAGCCATTCACGTCACATCGTCAGATGATGTGACGAACGCGCTTCTCGCGCTCGGAATTTAGGAGTTGCCCGTGGCCCTGATGCCGGTCGCCGATGCGCTAGCCGCGGTCCTCGCCGGCGCGGAACCATTGCCGGAAGAGATGGTCGCGCTCGATGCCGCCTATCACCGCACGCTCGCCCGTGACGTCGCAGCAAAGCGTACTCAGCCGCCACTGGCGATGTCGGCGATGGATGGCTATGCGGTGCGATCCGCCGATGCCGCCGATCTCAGCGCGCGGCTGAAGGTGATCGGCGAAGTCGCCGCGGGCCGGCCGTTCGATCGGGAACTTGGTCCGCGGGAAGCGGCACGGATCTTCACCGGCGGCGTCATTCCCGCCGGCGCCGATGCCGTCGTGATCCAGGAAGACACCCGGGTCGATGGCGATCACATCACCATCACCGAAGCTGCCATCGCCGGGCGGCATATCCGTCCCGCCGGCGTCGATTTCCGTGAAGGCGACGTGCTGCTCAGGCGCGGAAGCCGGCTGACCGACCGCGCGCTGTCGCTGGCGGCGGCGTCGATGAACTATCCGGAACTTCCCGTGCGGCGCCGGCCGAAGGTGGCCGTGCTCGCGACCGGCGACGAACTGGTGATGCCGGGCACCTCTCCGGGCCCGGGCCAGATCGTCTATTCCAACGGCTATGCGCTGCGGGCGCTGGCGCGCGCGGAAGGCGCTGAAGCGATCGATCTGGGGGTCGCCGCCGACACGGTTGCCGCCACCACCGAGGGCATCCGCCGCGCGCATGCCGCGGGCGCCGACATCCTCATCACCACCGGCGGCGCCTCGGTCGGCGACCACGACCTCGTAAAGCCGTCGCTCGAGGCCGAGGGCGTCACCATGGCGTTCTGGAAGATAGCGATGCGGCCCGGCAAGCCGATGATGCATGGCCGACTCGGTGCGATGCGGGTGATCGGCCTGCCCGGCAATCCGGTGTCGTCCTATGTCTGCGCCTACCTGTTCCTGGTGCCGTTGATTCGTGCCCTCCTCGGCCGCTCGGCGATTCATCACGTCATGGAAAGCGCCCTGCTCGGCCGCGATCTCGCTCCCAATGATCAGCGCGAAGATTATCTCCGCGCGCTTCTCGAAGAGCGCGACGACGGCACGCTGATCGCAACGCCAGTCACCAAGCAGGACAGTTCGCTGCTTGGGAATCTCACTGCGGCGCAGGCACTTGTGATCCGTCCGCCATTCGCGCCGGCTGCCGCAAAAGGCGCGTCTTGCGACATTCTCCGATTGCCTGAATGACGCCGCGACCAGCACCTACTGGAGCAGCATCTCTGATCGCGTTCACCAGAAATTAAGTGGTTGCGGAACACATATCGAACATATAGTGTCCGTTCATGATTTGTTTCGAAACTCGCTGTCTACGAATGGGAGTGCGTGACTCCCGAGATCAGCTCTTCACAAGTCTCGGATCGAACGACGCTACCAACCGGGGGAATGCTCGCGATGCTTACGCGCAAACAGTATGAACTTCTGCGTTTCATCAACGAACGGCTGAAAGAGGCCGGCGTGCCTCCTTCCTTCGACGAGATGAAGGACGCACTCGACCTGCGCTCGAAGTCCGGCATCCACCGCCTGATCACGGCGCTAGAGGAACGGGGCTTCATCCGCCGCCTGCCGAACCGCGCCCGCGCGATCGAGGTGATCAAACTGCCTGAGCTCTCGGCCGCCGGCAACGGCCGCCGCGGCTTCACGCCGAGCGTCATTGAGGGCACGCTCGGCAAGCGCACGACCAGCGCGGCCGTGGCCGAGGACGATGGCAACCGTCCCGTTGCTGTTCCCGTGATGGGCCGGATCGCGGCGGGTACGCCGATCGAGGCGCTGCAGACCCGCAGCCACACCATCAGCGTGCCGCCCGACATGCTCGGCTCCGGCGAGCATTATGCGCTCGAGGTGCGCGGCGATTCCATGGTGGAGGCCGGCATCCTCGACGGCGACATGGCGCTGATCCAGCGCAACGACACCGCCAACACCGGCGACATAGTGGTGGCGCTGATCGATGAGGAGGAAGCGACGCTGAAGCGCTTCCGTCGCCGCGGCGCGTCAATCGCGCTTGAGCCTGCCAATGCGGCTTACGAAGTCCGCATCCTGCCGCCGAACCGGGTGCGGATCCAGGGCAAGCTGATCGGGCTTTATCGCAAGTACTGAGCGGCCGGCGACGCAGCAGCTCGTCCGGTACTTTGGTGGGTGCTCTGCCCTCAAGGACACTGACAAGAGCTGCTTAGAATGATTAGAATAAGGCCCCCGGTAAGTTCGCCGGGGCACTCTCGGTGCAAGGAGATGTGCGGCGGCGCCTCGCTATCGTGTTTGTGAACGGTGAGAGGGCGCGGGCCGTACAAATGCCAAGAACGGAGCAGAGGCTTATTAGTTATCGTCCACTCTGATAGAGGCCTGCGCCTCTCCCAGGCCCGGGTCGGCTATCTCGAATGAGGAGCAATCCGATGTGTGACTATAGCCTGCACGCCGTGGCGACGCGTCCCGCCCAGGTTGGAGAGACGCTTATCACCACCACCTTCCGCGGCACCTCGACCCGCGGCTTCGCTTCGGAAAGCGATCCGACGGTCGCAGTCTGCATGCTTCCCGGGACCGAACTCGCGTTCGCCGATAACGTCCGTTACGACAATCGCTGGATCTGGACCAAGACGACCGGCTTCCGTGTCGGCAAGTTCAACCAGATCGATCCGCATATTCGGGATCGTCATCACGACGCGATCGAATTCCCCGATGGCAGCCATGTGCTGGTGACCCAGCTCTGCGAAGGGCAGCGGGCGACCGTGCTGCAATTGCCAGTGACGCATCATGTTGCAGAGCCGGCACCGAAGGCGGTCGAGCAGCGCCCCGCGCCGAACCCGCTGTTCATCGGCTGACAGCTTCCGGCAGCGTGCGCCGCCGGTCTCGGCCGGCGGAGCGTTGCCGCGAGTGAAAAGCAAAGTGTTTTGAGCGGCCCCGGAGGTCATCCGGGGGCGCATGTGATTTTGTGTTGAACGGACGCTTTATTCGCCAAGGGGGCGTGATCGGTGGTCACCAAGATCACGTGGCAAAGAGCCGGACGAGTGGCTGAGCCCGGCCGATACATGTTCAGGTTCGGCTGGCTCACCGTCGCAGCGGAAGATCTCGCGATCTGGGAGCGATTTCCGGATGCGACCTTCACGCTTGTGCAAATGCCGTCGCATTCGGGCGGCCCGGATGAGTTTCGGCTCGGCGCCTTCGAGCTAGCGGCCAACGCCGGCGGAGATTGAACGGGGCGCTCAGTCTTCCGACTGCAGGTCGGATTCGGACGGGGTCGCATCGATGGCGCGCGGCACGGGTGCCCCCTGGATCCGGATCGTGGTCTCGACCTCGCCTTCGCCTGACATCGCAGGCGACCACGGCCGGTCGAGGCCGGCGGGCCTGACCGCGTCGATGACGAAGCCGTTCCGGTTCCGCCTTAGCGCCAGCCCGCCCTGCCGCCGCAGCCGCTCGGCATCGATGACCGCCGCCGCGCAGCCTGGCGGCACCGGCCGTGCGGTCACGATCAGCACCGCCCGCTCGCAATCGTCCGCGAGCGCCTCGGATCGCTGGGTGAGCGCGATGAACGCGCCACCGGCCGCAGAGGTCACGCAGCCGCTCTCATCGCAGGACACGCCCTCGGTCAGCGACGAATCGCCCGCGGTGCGGGCATCGGCATCCGCGGCCAGCCACTCCTTGGCGAGAAACGCATCCTTCGCAGTCCGCATCAGGTGCAGCCGCCCGTCACCGCCGCGGACGGCGACATTGCGGCCGTCGCCGGAAATCAGGATGTCCGGTTGCGGCGCCCCCACCGCCCAGACCACCGCAATGAGAAGCACGGCCGCGCCGACGAAGCGCAGCGGCGTGCGCAACAGCCCGAGCAGGATGACGCCCAGGCTCGCGGCGATCAGCGGGCCGATCCCGAACGCACTGACGTGGCCGACCGCGCCCGGCAGCGCGGCGACTCCCTGCGCGACCACGATCATCCAATCGATTCCAGTGCCCATGATCGCCCAGAACACACCGTCGAAACCGAACGGCATCGCCAGCAGGCCAAGCAGGCCGGCCGGCATCACCAACGCCGACACCACCGGCATCGCCGCGAGGTTGGCGAGCACGCCAAAGGGCGCCACCCGGTGGAAATGAAAAGCGGCATAGGGCGTGGTCGCCAGCCCCGCCACCAACGACGCCAGCAGCAGCATCGCGACCTCACGCCCGCCCCACAGCGCGATCCGCGCGGTCGTGGAATGGTCTGGCGCGGCAAACAGATGCGGCATGCCGATCTGCACCAGCGCCACCAACCCGAGCGTCGCCGCAAACGACATCTGGAAGCTTGGATGCACCAGCGCCTCCGGCGCGATCGCGAGCACGATCATGGCCGCGACCGCGAGCGTCCGGAACGTCACCGCGCGGCGGTCGACCATGACGGCGATCAGCACCACTGCGGTCATGAGGAACGAGCGCTGCGTCGCGACCTCCGCACCCGACAGCAGAAGATAGAAGGCGGCCGCCACGAGCGCCGCCGCGGCAGACCATTTCTTGATCGGAAAGCCCACGGTGAGCACCGGAAACAGCGCAAGCAGCGCGCGAACCGCGAAGAAGACCACGCCCGCGACCACGGCCATGTGGTAGCCCGAGATCGACAGCACGTGCCCGAGCCCCGAGATGAACATCGCATCATTCACCGGCTCGGAGATCGCATCGCGCCGGCCGGTCAGGAGTGCGGTCGCGATCGCGCGATTGTCGCCTTCGAGCACGTTGCGGATCCGCGCATCGATCGCATCGCGCATGCCCTGCATGAAGGCCGCATAGCGCAGCGTAAATCCGCGGCCTTCCGGCGGCGCGGTCGTCTTGATGGCGCCGAGTACGAAACCGGACGCGCCGATGCCCTGGAAATAGAGATCGCGGCCAAAATCGTAGCTCCCGGGCCGCAGAGGAGCGAGCGGCGGCTGCAGCCGCGCCTTCAATTCGACGAAGCTGCCGACTTCGGGGGCAGTGCCCTTCTTCACCGACAGCCGAACGCGCTCAAGTTTCGGCGTGCCGCGCTGGCTTTCGATGCTTGCGACGCGCAGCACGAAACGGTCGGTGCGCTCGCGGATGTCACGCGTCTCGACAAATCCGGTGAGTGACACCGAGAACATCGGCCGCGCCAGCACGCCATGCGCGACCCGCGCGGTTCGCCAGGTGGCAACGGCAAAACCCGCCGCAACGGCGGCAATCATGACGGCGACAGCGAACGCCTGCCGTCGCCTGAGCAGGAACGCGACAGCGCACAGCGCGATCGCGACGATGACCGCGACCGACAGCACCGGCTCATGGTCGGCGGCGAAGTAGAGCGCGATGCCGCTGCCGAACGCGACCGGCACCCAGGGCAGAAGCCGTCCGGCGCCCGCTTCGGCGCGGGCCCACTGGCGCAACGTCTCGACGATTGGCGGCCAGGCGCCGACGCCGATCGGGGCATACCCACCCGCCGGCGCCACCGCCTCGCGCGGCGGCCAGGTGCCGGCATAGCCGCGCCTGCCGCCCGGCGTCCTGCCCTCGTCCGACATCCTGCGCCCTGGACTACCCCTGTTTCCGCAAAGCTACCGGAAGCGGGTATCCACGGGATAGCGGAACAGATGCGAACGTCGTGCCGGTACGCTTCCGATCCCGGCGCTGGTGTCTTCAGCCGGCTTCAACCCCGACTGCGCCGAAAGTCTCATAAGGCCGCAGTCCCATTGAGGATTAGACTGTGGCTGCGCCTCCGCCCGGACAGACGGGATGAGGCAGTGGTGGCTCGCGGTTCGAAGACCGCTGGAGCCCTTCTCAGGTGGTTCAAGGCTTCCCTGAGACCGGCGTTGCGGACGCAACTTGCAAATCAAGCTTGTAGCGTCGCGCATCACGCGTACTCCGCGAGCGAATAGAGCGCTGAAAAACGCGAGGAGAAGTCATTGAACTAATGGGAGCAGCACATGGCAATTCAGGTACCGAGCGATTTTCGCCGCGTGATTGTTGCCGCGTCGGTCGGAAACATCATCGAATGGTATGACTTCTATATCTTTGGCAGCCTGGCCGCCGTTCTGTCGGTCAAGTTCTTCGAACAATCCCACCCCGTCGCAGCCCTGCTGAGCACGATCGCCCTGTTCACTGCAGGGTTCCTGATCCGTCCGCTCGGAGCATTCCTCTTTGGATGGATGGGCGACCGGGTCGGCCGCAAATATACGTTTCTCATCACGCTCACCGGAATGGGACTGGGAACGGGCGCGATCGGCCTGATCCCGACCTATCAGTCGATCGGTCTCACCGCCGCGTTCGTGCTGTTCGGGCTACGCATGATCCAGGGCCTGTGCCTGGGTGGCGAATATGGCGGCGCCATCACCTATGTTGCCGAGCATGTGCCCGACGATAGACGCGGCTACTACACCGGCTGGCTCCAGACCTCGCCGACGCTCGGGATCGTGGTGTCGCTGGCCGTGATCATTCTGACCCGGATCTATTTCGGCGATCAGGCCTTCAACGAATGGGGATGGCGCGTTCCGTTCCTGCTCTCATTCCTGCTGGTGGCCATCGCCATCTACATCCGCCTCCAGCTCCAGGAGACGCCGATCTTCCAGGAGATCAAGGCCCGTGGGCAGATGACCAGGAACCCCTGGAAGGAAGCGTTCCTTAGCTCGAACATCAAATACATCGGAATCGCCATCATCGTCCTGATCGGACAGGGCGTAGTCTGGTACAGCGGACAGTTCTGGGCGCTGTACTTCCTGCAGCAGGTCTCCAAGGTGGACGCTCTGACCTCGGCCTACATCGTCGGGGCCGCGCTGCTACTTGCGACGCCGAGCCTGATCTTCTTTGGCTGGCTGTCGGACCTGATCGGCCGCAAGCCGGTGATCCTGGGAGGCATGCTGCTTGCCGCGATCACCTACTATCCGCTGTATCTGTGGCTCGGAACGGTCACGCAGCCCGGAAACATCAACTATCCGATCGCAGTCTTCATCATCTTCATCCTCGTCTGTTACGTCGGGATGGTGTACGGGCCGGTCGGCGCGTTCCTGGCCGAATTCTTCCCCAGCAGGATCCGCTACACATCGGTATCGGTGCCGTATCACATCGGCAACGGCTGGGGCGGCGGCCTGGTGCCGTTCATTACCTCGGCGGCTTTCGCCGCCACCGGCAGCGTCGGCTACGCGCTGATCTATCCGATCGTAGTTCCCGCGGTCTGCTTCGTGCTCGCCGTTTTCCTGATGCCCGAGACACGCAAGATCAGCATCTGGCAACCGATAGAGCCTAAGACAGCGTCGTGATCGAATAGCCTTGGTGCGGGGCCGTGAAGCCCTGCGCTCCGCACAATTCCCGCCCCCCGGCCGCCACCAGACGGCGGTCGGTGCAAGGCCCGTTCGACTCCGTTCTCAGCCGGCGCGGTGATGCCAGCGATCGTGCCACCAGGTGGTGAAATCACGATCGGTCACCAGCTCCCAGCCAGCGAACAAGATCACCAATATGCCCGATAGCATGCTGCTTACCGTCGCCGAGACGTGCTCGTAGCCGACCGTCCAAGGTGCCAGCAACAGAGCCAGTCCGAGGAGCATCTCGCCCCATTCCTCCAGATAGGATGGAATGACAAATGCCTCGATGGCAAACAGGATGACAGCCAACCCAAGCGCGATGGTTATCCAGACGGCCGCCCCGCCGAAGCCCAGGGCAAAGGGCGACACGACCAGCCATACACCCACCAACAAGCTGGCAACGTCCTGCCAGTGTTGAATGCGCATGACGCTTACCTCCCCTCTCCCATGGATATGGTGAAGCGGCACTGGAAAGACATCCGCCCGACCTGCGTTGTGTTGCCGCTGCCCGTGTTCCGGAGCCGCTTCCCGGCCGCCCATCACGCGGAAAGCACTCTTGCAAGTGCGCCGCAGCAGGATGCACACTGCTGCGCTTAACCAGGTGTCAACGTCTACGGCTCTCGGCCCGACTGGAATTTCACGGTTGCGCCCCGGAAGGAGAGGAGCATGACGCCATGCGAGAAATCGAAATCCACGATTATGCGCGGCAGCTCTTGGAAGCACATGGCGCCAAGGCCATTGGGGAGGCTGCCCAGAACGCCATCGAGCTCGAAGCAAAGGGCGACGTCGAACTCGCCAAGACCTGGCGGCATATCGAAGACGCCATGAAGCTGATGCGCGGGCCGCACCAAAGCTGAGGGTGCCGGTGCGGCGACCGAGAAGGTGGAGCAGAATTCGTCGCAAACCGTTCTTGGTCGCGGCGGAGCGACAACGTGATCTCTAATGACCGGCTCTCCATGACAGGAGCGAAGCCATGTTTCCCAAATGTACGACAGCCGAAGATCTCGTAAAGGCGATCGCGGATGAGAAGGTGCAGATGATCGACCTGCGCTTCACTGACCTGCCGGGGGTGTGGCAGCATTTTTCCGTCCCGCCGAGCGCGGCAAGTATCGATGCTCTCAGCGAGGGCATCGGATTCGACGGCTCATCGATCCGCGGCTTTCAGGAGATCCAGGAAAGCGACATGCTGGTCGTCGCGGACCCGACCACGGCCTTCCTCGACCCGTATTCGCTGGCATCGACCCTGGTCCTGATCTGCAACATCCGCGATCCCGTGACCGGTCAATCCTATAGCCGGGATGCCCGCTACATCGCGCAGAAGGCTGAGACCCATCTAAAGGGCACCGGGCGCGCCGAGACGAGCTACTTCGGTCCGGAGGCGGAGTTCTTCGTGTTCGACGACGTCCGCTACGGACAGGGCATCAATTACGCCTTCCACGAAATCGATTCTGGGGAAGGCAGTTGGAACACAGGCAAGGAAGAAGTGCCGAATCTGGGCCACAAGCCGCGCCCGAAAGAGGGATACTTTCCCGTTCCCCCAACCGACAGCATGCAGGATCTCCGCACCGACATGGTGCTGACAATGGAAGAACTCGGCATCCAGATCGAAGCCCATCACCATGAAGTCGCGACCGGCGGCCAGAACGAGATCGACATGCGCTTCACCACGCTCACGCGCATGGCGGACAATCTGATGATCTACAAATACGTGGTGAAGAACACCGCAAAGCAGCATGGCATGACCGCGACGTTCATGCCCAAACCGCTGTTCGAGGACAATGCTTCAGGGATGCACGTTCACCAGTCGCTGTGGAAGGGCGAGACCAATCTGTTCTACGACAGGGGCGACTATGCCGAGTTGAGCCAGCTTGCCCGCTATTATATCGGCGGTCTCCTGACCCACGCCTGGGCGCTGTGCGGGCTGTGCGCCCCGACCACGAACTCCTATCGGCGCCTGGTGCCGGGCTATGAGGCTCCGATCAATCTGGTCTACTCCCAGCGCAACCGCTCGGCCTGCTGCCGCATTCCGATGTATTCGCCGAACCCGAAGGCCAAGCGCGTCGAGTTCCGCTCGCCGGATCCTTCCTGCAATCCCTATTTGGCCTTCTCCGCGATGCTGATGGCCGGCCTTGACGGCATCAACAACCGGATCGACCCGGGCAGCCCGATCGACAAGAACCTCTATGACCTGCCGCCCGCCGAGGCCAAGGATGTGAAGTCCACACCCGGGTCGCTGGATCAGGCACTCGATGCGCTCGAGCGCGATCACGCCTTCCTGCTCCGTGGCGACGTCTTCACCGCCGACGTGATCGAAACCTGGCTCGACTACAAGCGGAAGAAAGAGATCGATCCGATCCGGCTACGCCCTCATCCTTACGAGTTCCACCTCTATTACGACATCTAGCGACGACCACCGCTGACGGAATGAGCGGCCTAGCGGTCAATCAGCGGCGCTTTCGACGAGACGTGATGGCTGACGATTTTCCAGTCGCCGTCTTCGCGGACGATCACCCAGGTAATCTTCACCGAGAGCGGCGGTTCGCCGTCGCCCAGGAAGAATGACGCCGTGCCGGCCATGTTGATCACGTTCGGGGTGACCTGCGCCGCGCGCACGTCGGAAAACTGAACGGTCGGAGAGCGCCATCGCGGCAGGCCGTTGAAGTAGGCCGAAACCCCTTCCCTGCCACGATAGAGTGTCGGATTGGAGCCGAAGAAGAACGCGCCCTCCGAATAGAGCGAAGCGAGTGCTGCGGCATCCAGCCTGCTGAAGCCGGTGGACCATTTTGCCATGATGGTGGAAACGATGTCGTCGGCTTCGCCGTGCATCTCGCCCACCTCTAGCTCTTGCCGCCGACTTCCTTGGCGAAGGTGTCGCGCAGGCCGATGGTGCGGTTGAACACCGGCTTGTCCGCCGTCGAGTCGGGGTCGCGAACGAAATAGCCCTGGCGCTCGAACTGCATCACCTCGTTCGAATTGCTCTCGGCGATCGCCGGCTCGATGCGCGCGTCCGTCAGCACTTCCAGGGACTGCGGATTGAGATCGGCGGCGAAATTGCCGGCGTCCGGACTGGGCGTCGCGAAGAGCTGGTTGTAGATGCGGATCTCGGCCGGTTTCGATTGCGCCGCAGGTAGCCAATGCATGGTCGCCTTCACCTTGCGGCCGTCGGGCGCGTTGCCGCCCTTGGTCGCGGGATCATAGGTGCAGCGCAGCTCGACGATCTCGCCGGCGTCGTTCTTGATGACGCCGGTGCACTTGATGAAATAGGCGTAGCGCAGCCGCACTTCAGTGCCCGGCGAGAGGCGGAAGAATTTCTTCGGCGGGTTCTCCATGAAGTCGTCGCGCTCGATATAGAGCTCGCGGCCGAAGGCGACCTTGCGGGTGCCGGCTGCGGGATCGTCGGGGTGGTTGATCGCCTCGATCTCCTCGACCTGCCCTTCCGGATAGTTCTCGATCACGACCCTGAGCGGCCGCAGCACCGCCATGCGCCGGAGCGCGGCGCGGTTCAGCTCCTCGCGGATGCAGAACTCCAGCATGCCGACGTCGACGACGCTGTTGGACTTGGCCACGCCGATCCGCTTGATGAACTCGCGGATCGCCGCCGGCGGCACGCCGCGCCGCTTCAAGCCTGCAATGGTGGGCATGCGCGGATCATCCCAGGCGGCGACATGACCCTCGCGCACGAGTTGGGTCAGCACGCGCTTGGAGAGCAGCGTGTAGGTCAGGTTCAGGCGCGCAAATTCGTACTGCCTGGGCTTGGACGGCACCGGCAGCTTGTCGAGCAGCCACTCATAGAGCGGCCGATGATCCTCGAACTCAAGGGTGCAGAGCGAATGCGTGATGCCCTCGATGGCGTCCGACTGGCCGTGGGCATAGTCGTAGCTCGGATAGATCGACCATTTGTCGCCGGTGCGCGGATGGTGCGCGTGCAGGATCCGGTACAGCACCGGGTCGCGCATGTTGATGTTCCCCGAGGCCATGTCGATCTTGGCCCGCAGCACCCGCGCGCCGTTCGGGAACTCGCCGGCCTTCATGCGGCGGAACAGGTCGAGGTTCTCCTCCACCGGGCGGTCGCGATAGGGCGAGTTCTTGCCGGGCTCGGTCAGCGTGCCGCGCGAGAGGCGGATCTCCTCCTGGCTCTGGTCGTCGACATAGGCGTCACCCTGCTTGATGAGGCTTTCGGCCCATTCGTAGAGGCGCTCGAAATAGTCGGAGGCAAAATAGAGATTGTCGCCCCAGTCGTAGCCGAGCCAGCGCACGTCGGCCTGGATCGCGTCGATATATTCCTGCTCTTCCTTGGTCGGATTGGTGTCGTCGAAGCGCAGGTTGCAGTGGCCGGGAAACTCCTGCGCGATGCCGAAGTTGAGTGCGATCGACTTGGCGTGGCCGATATGCAGGTAGCCGTTCGGCTCCGGCGGGAAGCGCGTCACGACGTGGCCGTGCTTCTTTGCAGCGAGGTCGGCCTGGACGATATCGCGAATGAAATCGCGTCCGGTCTCCGTCGCCACCGCTTCTGCCGCCACTGGTTCTGTCGTCATCGAGGGTTCCTATGCATGGTCCGGAAAACCGGAAGCCGCCTTCCCGAAAGATCATGCTCAAAAAAGGGATCAGCCGCCCTTCTGCCAAATTCGCCCCGGCCCGCCAAGCCTGCTTTCGAGGCTGCTTTCACACAGCCCAGGCCTTTAGTAAGGCCAAGGCTTTAGTTATGCGTTGTTCCTGCTATACACCAGCGCCGTTCAAGCCCGAGCCCGCATCCGGTCATGTCTGATTCCGTCGTCACACGCTTCGCCCCCTCGCCGACCGGCTTCCTCCATATCGGGGGGGCCCGCACCGCGCTGTTCAACTGGCTCTATGCCAGGAAGCACGGCGGCAAGATGTTGCTCCGGATCGAGGACACCGACCGCGAGCGCTCCACCAAGGAGGCGATTGACGCCATCCTGGACGGCCTGACCTGGCTCGAGCTCAATTGGGACGGCGAGGTCATCTACCAGTTCAGCCGCGCCGCCCGCCACCGCGAGGTCGCCGAGCAGTTGCTCGCCGCCGGGCGGGCCTATCGCTGCTACGCGACTTCAGAGGAACTTGCCACCATGCGCGAGAAAGCGCGCGCCGAGGGCCGTACCCGCCTCTACGACGGAATGTGGCGCGACCGTGATCCGGCCAGCGCGCCGCCCGGCATGAAACCCACGATCCGGCTCAAGGCGCCCCTGACCGGCGAGACCGTGATCGAGGATCAGGTCCAGGGCCGCGTGGTCTGGCAGAACGAGAACCTCGACGACCTCGTCCTGCTCCGCGGTGACGGCACGCCGACCTACATGCTCGCGGTGGTGGTCGACGATCACGACATGGGCGTCACCCATGTGATCCGCGGCGACGATCACCTGATCAACGCCGCGCGCCAGAAGCAGATCTACGATGCGCTGGAGTGGAACATCCCGAGCATGTCCCATATCCCGCTGATCCATGGCCCCGACGGCTCAAAGCTCTCCAAGCGCCACGGCGCGCTCGGCGTCGATGCCTACCGGGCGATGGGCTACCTGCCGGCGGCGCTGCGCAACTACCTGGTCCGGCTCGGCTGGAGCCACGGCGACCAGGAGATATTCTCCACGCAGGAGATGATCGAGGCGTTCGACCTGCCGGCGATCGGCCGTTCGGCGGCGCGGTTCGACTTCGCCAAGCTGGAGAATCTCAACGGCCACTATATCCGGCACAGCGACGATCAATCTCTCGTGACTCAGTTCGAGAGCGTGCTGGACTACGTTCCCGACGGCGCCGCCATCAAAGCCAAGCTCAACGACACGACGCGCGCGCAATTGCTGCGGGCGATGCCGAGTCTGAAGGAGCGCGCCAAGACGCTGATCGAATTGATCGCGGGCGCGTCTTTCATTTTCGCCGACCGGCCGATCGAGATCGAACCAAAAGCCGCCGCGCTGCTGACGCCAGAAACGCGCGCGCTGATCGGGAAGCTTCGCGCGGCACTGGAGACGGTCACTGACTGGCGGCTGGAGACCACGGAAGCCGCCATGCGGAATTTCGCGGAGCAGAACAATCTCAAGCTCGGCGCCGTCGCCCAGCCGCTCCGGGTGGCATTGACGGGACGCACCACCTCACCGGGTATTTTCGATGTCCTGGCGGTATTGGGGCGGGAGGAAAGTCTTGCCCGCCTGCGCGATCAGTCGGCTGTGTAAGCCCTGCCATGCCCCTCCAAGGGTCCACCTTGCAGCGCACAGGGCAATAAGCTACGCATCTGGCGAGGCCTTCTAGACAATCCGGCTTGTCCCGACATCCGCCGTAAAATAGCAACTCGGGCAGGTTCGATTTTCGCAACAAATTCATCGGGGACAACACGATGGACGCACAATCCAGCAGCAAAACAGCTACCCTCACGATCGGCAACAAGACCTACGATTTCCCGATCCTGAGTGGCACCGTCGGCCCTGATGTCATCGACATCGGCAAGCTGTACAGCCAGGCCGGCGTGTTCACCTACGACCCGGGCTTCACCTCGACGGGAAGCTGCCAGTCCAAGATCACCTATATCGACGGCGACGCCGGTATCCTCGAATACCGCGGCTATCCGATCGAGCAACTCGCCGAACACGGCGACTTCCTGGAGACCTGCTATCTCCTGCTCTACGGGGAGCTTCCGACTCCGGCGCAGAAGAAGGATTTCGACTACCGCGTCACCCATCATACGATGGTGCACGAGCAGATGGCGCGCTTCTTCCAGGGCTTCCGCCGCGACGCTCATCCGATGGCGATCATGGTCGCAGCCGTCGGCGCGCTCGCCGCGTTCTACCACGACTCCACTGACATCAATGATCCGCAGCAGCGCATGATCGCTTCCATGCGCATGATCGCGAAGATCCCGACGCTGGCGGCGATGGCCTACAAATACACCATCGGCCAGCCCTTCATGTATCCGAAGAACTCGTTGAAGTTCGCCGAGAACTTCCTCAATATGTGCTTCGGCGTGCCTTGCGAGGAATACAAGATCAACCCGGTGCTGGCGGACGCGCTGGAGAAGATCTTCATCCTGCATGCCGACCACGAGCAGAATGCGTCGACCTCCACGGTGCGCATCGCCGGCTCCTCCGGCGCCAACCCGTTCGCCTGCATCGCGGCCGGCATCGCCTGCCTGTGGGGCCCAGCGCATGGCGGCGCCAACGAAGCCGCGCTGAACATGCTCTACAGCATCGGCAAGGTGGAGAACATTCCTGACTTCATCGCCAAGGTGAAGGACAAGAACAGCGAAGTCCGCCTGATGGGCTTTGGCCACCGCGTCTACAAGAACTACGATCCGCGCGCCAAGATCATGCAGAAGATGTGTCATGCCGTGCTGAAGGAGATCGGCCACGGCGACGATCCGATGCTGAAGGTGGCGATGGAGCTGGAGAAGATCGCGCTCAGCGACCAGTACTTCATCGAACGCAAGCTCTATCCGAACGTCGACTTCTATTCGGGCATCACGCTGAAGGCGATGGGCTTCCCGGTCTCGATGTTCACCGTGCTGTTCGCGGTCGCCCGCACGGTCGGCTGGATCAGCCAGTGGAGCGAGATGATCGAGGATCCGCAACAGAAGATCGGCCGCCCGCGCCAGCTCTACACTGGCGTCGCCAGCCGCGAATACGTCCCGATCGACAAGCGGAAGTAAGCTTCAAGGTTCGCGAAGTTCGAGACGGCGCCATCATTTCTGGTGGCGCCGTTTTCGTTTGCCGCGGGCTGCGATCTCCGCCGACGACGGCTAGCTAATACGCGATCGTGCTGCGTACGCCGATCAGCGCCCCGCTCTTCACCGGCGAACTCGGCAAGATCGGGTCCGGAACGTGTCCACCGGGATGGACGACGTATTCAAAGACCGGCTGAAGCGTCCAGCCTGGCTTGATCTGGGCTTGGTAGGAGAGCTCGATCGTGAGCTCGAAATCCCTGAGCGGCTGATGGATTCCGGTCAGGTCGATCATGTCACGATCGAGCGCGCGCGCCCGATCGGATATGTGCGCGCAGATGAATGAAGCTCCGAACTTGTCCTCAGGCCTGCCGGGCAGCAGTCCTGAGAACACGATTCCGGCGTCGAGGAAGAAGTCGATCAGGTTGCGATCCGATGGAGTGCCCGAGATCCGGCCGAATACGGCGATGCCGCTTGTGGCGTCGCCGCCCTCGGGTCGATAGTCTGCTGATCGATGATGCCGTAAATGCCGCTCGACCCGCGAAACAGACGCGCGTTCCCGCTGGCGAACGGGCTTGCCTGCGAAAGGCCGGCATCGTCGAACCTCATGTCTGCGAACATCCCGAAATGGTGCCATCCGCCGAATCGCAACGTGCCGGCCAGCCCGCGCGAATCCTTGTCCTGATTGTAGCGGTACTGCAGTTCTCCCATCAGCAAGGGCGGATCGTTCACGCGGAAATTGGTGCCGGTGCGATTGATGGTCGCTTGCCCGCCCGGGTCGCCGTTGAACAATCCGACCAGGGCTGTCCAGCTTGGGCTGGGATCGAACTTCAGCCGGATGCCCGGCGTCGCGAGAGGATAAGCGGGACCGCCACTTGGCAAATTGCCACCGGCGATTGTCGGCCAATCGCTGCTGATGAGCGTCTTGCTGTAGTCGCTGACGAAGAACTCGGTGTCCGCCGCAAGCTGGCCGAAGCGGATGCTGAAGCGGTCATCGAACAGCTTCTGCTCCAACCATAGTTCGGACAGCCGTGTCGACGGCACGGCTTCGATGTTGCTGATCGTGATCAGGCTCTCGAAATGCTGGTCGCGCAGCCCCGCCGTATGATGGATCTGGAAGGCATTGGCGAAGAAACCCAGCCCCGGCCAACCCGCGAGCTTCTCCAGGTCGGCCGCGACGAAACCCTCGAGCTTGCCCTCATAGAGCCCTCCGCGCCGAACGCCTCCTGACAGGTTGCGCAACGCTTCGCCGGTATAGATCAGCCCAAAAGTGATCCCGCGTTCCGCGAGCCATCTTCGGAAGCCAGTGGGATCGCCGTCGGCCGAAAGGCTGGTCGCGATGGACGACGGGGGAATGCCGTTCAGCGAGGCGGCGTCGTCAGCGAGGGCGGGAGCGGAAACAAGAAACGCAGCCACCAAGCCCACCACCATTGAGGTCTGGGGTCGGCGACGGAACGCTCCAAGATGCAATTGCGATGCATTCGCAAATCTACCTGTAGACCTCTCCGAAATCGTCGATCTGCCGCCTCACCCGCACAGCCGCCCACCCCAGTTGCGAATTACTCGCAAGATTGACACAGGCGGTTCCGCTAGGCAAGCCTCATGCAACTAAGTCGCAACTGCAACAAGCTGCAAGTGGCCTCCTTGGAGGCGAAGCGCGGCTCGAGGTACACCCTTATTGCCAGCGCCAAGCTCGACGATCTCGATTCACAGGCTTGGCTCGCCGACGTGCTGGCGCGCATCAACGATCATGCTATCCGGAGGCAGGCTGAGCTTCTGCCCTGGAACTGGCGAAAGCTAACGCCGAGCCATGTCGAAGCGGCGTGAGCCAGGAGGACACATGAGAGCGAGCGGTCTGTCCGCGGCAGATAAATCGGCGGTGACGGCTGCCTGCCAGCAACTGATCGACGACTTCCTGAAGCGTCGCTTCCTGTCCACTATCCGGCCGACGCAATTCAACTATCCCGTCGATATCCTGGGAAAGTGGCACGGCACCAAATATCGCTTCATTCAACGCTACCGCTCCGGCTTCCCGGAGAATCCCGGCGAAGAGTTCGACGCGCCGTTCGCCCGCCTCGACTGGATCAGCCGCAATCGCTTCGACATCCAGTGGCACCGTCACACCGGAGAATGGTTCTGCCTCCATCGCGGCCTCACCCTCGTCGAAGCGATTGACACGCTAAGATCCGACGGATTGCTCCATCCACCTTGAACGCCGGAACTCTGCACGCTCACGTACCTCGCGGTCCTCGCCGAACGGATACGCTCGAAGGGCCGATAGAGATCCGATCGGCCAGTCGGGGGCTCAATGGATGAATGAATCCGGGCCCGATGCGCGCCGGCGCGCTGAAAGAGGGCCGTGAACGACGGCTAGCTAGCTCGTCCGCCGGCCGTTCCGCATCGTCGCCAGCACGATGTCGGCGGCGCGAACGCTCGGCGGCTGGTTGCCGGTCGACATGATCGCGTCCATCGTGGCGAAGGCCTCGACCTGGCTCCGGCGCAGCGCAGAATCCGCGAGCACCTCGCCAAGCGCCTGCGACAGCTTCTCGGGCGTTGCGTTCTCCTGCAGGAACTCGGGGATGACTTCCTTGCCGATCACGAGATTGGCCAGGATCACCGATGGCACGCGGATCGCACGGCGCAGGATGAAGGCCTCAATGGCGCCGACGCGATAGGCCGTCACCATGGGAACGCCTGACAGCGCAAGCTCCAGCGTCACGGTGCCGGATTTGGCGAACGCGGCATGTGCGATCCTGAACGCTGCGCGCTTCTCGCTCTCGCCGACCACGATTTGCGGCTTGACCTGCCAGCCCTGCACGCCCTCGCGGATCACAGCTTCCAGATGCGGCATGGTCGGCAGCACCGGCTCGAACGCAACGCCGCTTGCGCGCAATTGCGCCAGCGTTTCGCCGAACAGCGCGAGGTGATGCCCGATCTCGCTGCGCCGGCTCCCGGGCAGCACCAGCAGGACCGGCGGCTGCGCATCGCGCCGCTTCGCTTCCTCGGCATTCGGCCGCAGCGAGGCAAACTGCTCGGTCAGGGGATGGCCGACATAGCTGCAGGGCGGCCCGCGCAGCTTGCGATATTCTTCCGGCTCGAACGGCAACAGCGCCAGCACATGGTCGACATAGCCGAGCATCGCGCGCGCCCTGCCCGGCCGCCAGGCCCAGACTGATGGCGACACATAGTCGACGATCGGAATGCCGGGATTGCGCGCGCGAACGCGGCGAGCGACGCGATGGGTGAAATCGGGGCTGTCGATGATGACGAGCACGTCCGGTGCCGCATCGATCGCGGCATCCGTGGCGTGCCGGATCAATCGCAGGATCTTCGGCAACTGCTGCACCACCGCGGCAAGGCCGACGATCGAGAGTTCTTCGATCGGAAACAGCGACGTGAGGCCCTCGCCCGCCATCATGCGGCCGCCGACGCCGGTAAATTGCACGGCATCGCCGAGCCGCTGGCGCAGCACCTTCATCAGCGCAGCCCCGAGGCGATCGCCGGATTCCTCCGTCGCGATCAGGAAGATCTTGCGCGTGATGTCTGGGGCGCGGCCGTGCATCAGCTTGGCACACCGATGACGAACAGCCGTCTTGCGTCCGCAGCCTCGATTATGGCCTGCGGTTCGGCGGCAAGCGTGTTGCCGGCAATGACGGCAATACCGGCAAGTCCGGCTTTCGCGGCGCCCTCGACCGTGCGCGGCCCGACCGTCGGCAGATCGTAGCGCAGGTCCTGGCCGCTCTTGGGTGCCTTCACCAGCACGCCGCGGCCGCTCTGGGCACGGATGCGGCCGTCGGCACGCAGCCGCGCCACGCGCGCCAGAAGCCCGTCAGTTCCCTCGATGTCCTCAACCGCGACCACATGCCCGTCGATCACGACCGCGGCCTGGCCGATGTCGAACGGGCCGAGCGCGGCAAGCACCTCGCGCCCCCGCGCAATGTCGGCGCTGGCGTTGCCGGCCGGTGTCGTGCGCGTGATGCAGCCTTCGGGCATCAAGAGGTCCGGGGCGACATCCTTGATCCCGACCATGCGAAATCCATCCTGCTCGAGAATGCGGCCGACGCCGGATAGCAGATGATCGTCACCGCCTCGAAACGCGCGGATGACGTTTGCGAGAACACGGAGCGTCTTCAGATCCAGCCGGATTTCGGACAGCGCTGGCCGCATCAAGGTGCCGATGAAAATCAGGTCGCGGCAACCCTCCTCGCGAAACAGCCTTGTCGCCCGCCCGAGCTGGCCGACCGAAATCCAGCGGTGGCGGAAGCCCTCGACACGGACCGGATCGCACGCGCCGCGCAGCGCGAACAGCACCGGCGCCATGCCGCGTTTGGCAAGCGACTCCGCGACCGCAAACGGCATGGCGCCGCCACCTGCGATGACGCCAACCGGAGAGGAAATCGCTGGAGCCGCTGACGTCATGGCTCGGGCGCCCCTCGCATCAGTGCTTGCCGTCGACAGCCGGAAGACAGAGCGGCCGCTTGCCCTTGCCGATGAAGGCGAGGATTTCGGCGATCGCCGGATCCTCGGCCGCCAGCGGCTGCACCGCGGCCAATCGCTCGGCGAAGACACCTTCGCCATGGAACAGCTTCTGGTAGAAGGCGCGGACGGTCACCAGCCGCTCCCTCGTGAACTTGCGGCGCTTCATGCCGATGATGTTGAGACCTTCGAGCACGGCATATTGGCCGTTGGCGAGGCCGAACGGGATGATGTCGTCGCGCACGCCGCAGACGCCGCCGACCATCACCTGCCGCCCGATCCGGGTGAACTGGTGCACGGCCGAGAGCCCGCCGATATAGACGAAATCCCCGATCTCGCAGTGACCGCCAAGCGTGGCTGATGTGGCGAAGATCACGTCATTGCCGACCATGCAGTCATGACCGACATGGCTGTTGTTCATGAAATAGCCGCGGTCGCCGACGCGCGTCAGCCCGCCGCCTTTCACCGTGCCGATGTTCATCGTCACGCCTTCGCGGATGGTGCAGCCCGTGCCGATCTCAAGCCGCGTAGGCTCTCCGCGGTAGCTCAGATCCTGCGGCGGCCCGCCCAGCACCGCAAACGGCGAGATCACGCACTCCGCGCCGATCGACGTATGGCCGGAGACGGTCACATGCGCAACGAGCTTGCAGTTCGCGCCGATCGCGACATTGGGGCCGATGATGCAATAGGGACCGATCGAGGTACCCTCGCCGATCACGGCGCCATCCGCAATCCGCGCGGTGGGATCGATCATGCTCATTACGACAGGCCCGCTACTGGTTGATGCGCAAGCGCGCTAAACAATCGAATTTTCGGGTGGTTAGCGCGACATTGCCCGGCATGTCCAGTGACGTATCATGACCGCATATTGCAGCGCGCGGTACACGGGACGAAGATTGAAGTCGCGCCGAGCCGATCAATCCGTCAGCATCGCGCCGACATCGGCTTCGGCGACGATCTGACCGTTGACCTTGGCGTCGCCGTGAAACCACCACATGGTCTTGCGGCGGCCGATCGAGCGCATGTGGTACTCGATGGTGTCGCCGGGCATCACGGGCTTACGGAATTTGCACTTGTCGATGGTGAGGAAGTAGACCGCGCGCGGCCTCTCGGTGCCCTCCACCGACTTGATGCCTATCACGCCGGCGGTCTGCGCCATGGCCTCGATCATCATCACGCCGGGATAGACGGGGCGTTCGGGAAAATGCCCGAGGAATGATGGCTCGTTGAACGTGACGTTCTTGACGCCGATGCCGCTATAGTCGGCGCGGATGTTGATGACCCGGTCGATCAACAGCATCGGATAGCGGTGCGGCAGCGTCTTGAGGATGTCGTTGATGTCCACAAGCTCGAACCTGACCGGTGACTCCTCCATCACTCCCTTTCCTCGCCTTTCGAAACCGGCGCACCGTCACGCACCAGGCGCTCCACCGCAAGGATCTCCCTAAACCACTGTTTGGTCGGTTTGGCAAAGTGACCGCCCCAGCGGCCGTTGGCTGGAATGTCGTCCTTCACGGCGCTCATCGCCGTGACCTGGGCGCCATCGCCGATCTTCAGATGGTTGTTGATGCCCACCTTGGCGCCCAGCGCGACATTGTCGCCGATGGTCAGGCTGCCCGCGAGGCCGATCTGGGCCGCGAGCAGGCAGTGCCTGCCGATGGTCACATTGTGGCCGATCTGGACCTGGTTGTCGATTTTGGTGCCCTCGCCGATCACTGTGTCGCGCAGACTGCCGCGGTCGATGGTGGAAGCGGCGCCGATCTCGACATTGTTCTGGATCAGGACCCGCCCGGTCTGCGGCACCTTGAGGTGGCCGTCGGGCCCGAAGAAGATGAAGCCGTAGCCGTCCTGGCCGATATTACAGCCGGGATGGATCAGCACGTTGTTGCCGATCAGGGCGTTCTGAATCGTCGTCTTGGCGCCAACATTGCAGTCGCGCCCGATCTTGACGTCGGCCGCGATCACCGCGCCTGCGCCGACGACGGTACCGGAACCGATCTCGACCCTGGCCCCGATCACTGCCAGCGGGTCGACGATCACGCCGTCCTCCAGATGCGCCGTGGGGTCGATGATCGCCGACGGCGCGATGCCCTCGACACCGAACCACGAGCCGGGCCTGAGCGCGTCGCTGTGCCATTGCCGGGCCAGATGCACGAAGGCGTGGAACGGCTTTGCGGCCCGCAACACCGCCACATGGGCAGGCACGTCGGCCTCGAAGCGCGGGCTGACCAGACAGGCACCAGCCTTGGTCGAGGTGAGCTGGTCGACATATTTGAGATTGTCGAAAAACGCCAGATGCATCGGGCCGGCCTCGTCGAGCGAGGCAAGCCCTCTGATCACGTGGCCACCCCTGGAGGGGTCGACCAAATGCGCCTTCGTCAACGCGGCGATGTCAGCCAGCGTCGACGAAGGGGGACTCTTGAAGAAGATCGGCTGCGCCATTCCATCCGTCGCAGTGCGGCCGACGATCGCGGTTAGAACGATGTTCCGCCGCCAAACTTGAATTGCTGCACGCGATCGAACTGACCCTTGGTAAGCGGGACAGCATAGTCGAAGCGCAGCGGACCGAACGGCGAGGCCCAGATCAGGCCGACACCGACCGAGGTGCGGACGACGTTACCATTATCATACTGCAGTCCGAGGCAGGTTCCGGGATTGGACGGGACCACCCCGTTGCCGACGGTTGGCGGAATGCAGCCCGGCACGTTGACTTCGCCGGTCTGCGCCCACGACGTCGGTCCCTTGTAGTCATATAGACCACCGGCGTCGGCATAGATCGAACCCTTGAGCCCAACTTCCTTCGGCAGGAACCAGAACGGCATCTGCAGTTCCGCCGACACGCCCCAGTACTTGGTGCCGCCGAGCGCGTCCATCGTACCGAACGGGTTGATGTCGCGCGGACCAATGCCGTTCGGAGCAAAACCGCGGACCAGGTTCGGACCCATCTGGAAGTGGTCGAGCATCCGGATCTGATCGTTGCCGACCTGGTTGAGAATACCGCCCTGGGCATGGATCAGGCCGACGATATCGGCGACCAGCGGAGTGTAGTACTTCACGTCGATCGCGGACTTGATGTAGCTGACGTCGCCACCGACGCCGGCGAAGTCCTGCTTGAAGTCGACCAGCAGGCCGTCGGTCGGGTTCTTGTTGTTGTCGAGCGTGTTGTAGTTGAGCGAGTAGCCGAGCGCCGACGTGAGCGTCTTGCCGCCCTGCAACTCCTTGCGGACCGGCAGCGAGGCTTCGCCGTCGCTGTAGCACCACAGGCCGAGTCCGGAGCTGTCAGTGGCGCTCTGGCCCCCGGCCGTCGCAGTGCCTCCTGCAGGAATTCCGTTCAGTTGCGCGAAGGCCGGCGACGGGTTGAAGGCAAGCAGGCCGTTGTTGGGATTGTTGTTACAATTCGCCAACTGGAACGGCAGGCTGATCTTCTGCTGATAGATCGAGTAGCGGAGCTGCAACGCGAGGTCTTCACGCAGGCTGAAGCCTAGCCGCGGGCTGAAGCCGAGCGTTTCGGTACCGTACGAAATATAGCTGTTTGCGAGTTGCTGGCGCTGGTACATGTCGAGGCCGAGCGCCACGCGATAGTCGAGCAGGTACGGCTCGACGAACGACAGCGAGTAGCCGCGCGCATATTGTCCATAGGTCACGGACGCCTTCGCAAACAGGCCTCGTCCCAGGAAGTTGCGTTCCGAGATACTGACTTCGGCGAGCGCACCGTCCGTGGTCGAATAGCCGCCGGAGACCGAGAAGTCGCCGGTCGACTTTTCCTCGAGATCGACCACCAGAATCACGCGGTCGCTGGAGGAGCCCGGCTCGGTGGTGATCTTCACGCTCTTGAAGAAGTCGAGGTTCTTCAGCCGCCGCTCGGCGCGGTCGACCAGGGCGCGGTTGTAGGCGTCACCCTCGGAGATATCGAATTCGCGGCGGATCACGTAGTCGCGGGTGCGGGTATTGCCGCGAATATTGATACGCTCGATATAGGTTCGCGGGCCCTCGTCCACGGCGAACACGATCGAGACCGTGTGATTCTCGAAATTGCGATCACCGCGCGGCCGCACGATGGCGAAGGCGTAGCCGCGCCGCGAGGCTTCGATCTGCATTTCCTCGACCGATTTCTCCAGCGCCTCGGCGTTGTAGAGCGAGCCGACGGAAACACGCGAGAACGAGCTCAGCGAGTTCGGATCCAGCGTCGCGATCGAAGACTGGTAGCTGACGGACGCCACCCGATACTGCTGTCCCTCCTCGATCTTGAAGGTGACGAGGAAGCCCTTCTTTTCGGGATCGTATTCGGTCAGCGCGGCCACCACCTGCACGTCGGCGAAGCCGTGCTTGAGGTAGAAGCGGCGAATCAGGTCGCGGTCGGCCTCGACCCGATCGGGATCGTAGGTGTCTGCGCCGCCGAGGAAGCTCAGCAGGTTTGATTCGCGGGTCTTGATGACGTCGCGCAGACGATAAGAGGAATAGTAATTGTTGCCGATGAACTCGATCGACCGGACACCGGTCTTCTGGCCTTCGGTGATGGTGAAGATCAGGTCGACGCGGTTGTTCGGCTGCTCGATGATCTCCGGGTTGACGCGCACGTCATAGCGGCCCGAACGGCGGTAGATTTCGACGATACGCTGGGCATCGGACTGCACCATCGGACGCGAGAAGGTACCGCGCGGCTTCGACTGGATTTCAGCCGAAAGCTGGTCGTCCTTGACCTTCTTGTTGCCCTCGAAGGCGATTCGGCCGATCACGGGGTTTTCGACCACGGTCACGACGATCCGGCCGCCGGTGGGGGTGATTCGGACGTCCTGGAACAGGCCGGTCTCGATCAGCGCCTTCAGGCCATCGTCGATGTCAGCCTGGCTCAGGCGCCCGCCCGGACCCGGCTTGAAATAGGAGCGGATGGTCTCGACCTCGACACGGCGGTTCCCCTCCACCGTGATCGCATCCACCGTCTGCGCGACGGCAGGCTCAGACACAAGCATAGCCGCCAGCGAGGCGGCCACCGGCACAGCGAACATGATCAGGGCGGCAAGCAAGCCCCCCCGCACTCGCATTCCAACAATCATGCGCACCGCGCCCTTATCATTCCACGGCCGGCCCGTTCCCCAACGGACCGGCAGATTCCCAACCTTGCTGCACAGCTTGTAGCCAATTTTGTTACGTCGGCAACCGACTGACGGCTGTACAATTCCATTTTCATTCCAAGACGTTGCCGTTAGGCAACGCCACAAAAAAGCCGTTTCACGATGCCGCGAGATGGAGAATGTCGTTGTAGGTCGCGAACACCATCAGCATTAGCACCAGAGCGAGGCCGATTCGGAACCCCATTTCCTGTGCGCGTTCAGATAGCGGCCGGCCGCGGATCGCCTCGACCGCATAGAACAAAAGGTGACCGCCATCGAGCAGCGGTACTGGGAACAGGTTGAGGAGCCCGATCGAGATCGAGAGCACGGCGGCCAGGTGAATCAGCGCGGCAAGGCCGATGCTGGCGACCTGGCCCGAGATTCGCGCGATCCCGAGCGGCCCGCCGACCTGGTTTGCCGCCTCGCGCCCGGTGAAGACACCGCCGATATAGGACAGTGTCCGGTCGACCACGAACCAGGTCTCCTTCACCCCGAGCCAGAGCGCGGTGGCGGGATCGACCCGCTCGGTCACGGCCTCGCCCGGCGCGGTGGCGCGGGTGATTCCCAGAATGCCCTGCCGGTGGGCGTTCCCGAAGGGATCCTTGATGTCGCGAAGCTCGGGCGTCGCCTGCAACTGGATCGTGGAACCGCTGCGCTTGATGGTGAAAGTGAGCTGATCGCCGCCGTGGATGCTGACGACGCGCTGCATGTCCGAGAAGCTGCCGATCGCGGTACCGTCGATCGCGGTGATGACGTCGCCGACTTGGAAACCGGCGACCGCGGCGGCACTTCCCGGCTCGACCTTGTCGACCTGCGCCGTGGTGCTCGGCTTGCCGAAGAAGGTGAACAGGCAGGTGAAGATCACGATCGCCAGGATGAAATTGGCGATCGGGCCGGCGGCGACGATGGCCGCGCGCGGCGCGACCTTTTTGTGATGGAAGCTGCCCTTGCGCTCCTCCGCGGTCATCGCCGAGAGGGTCTCGGTCGACGGCGTAGAAGCTTCACTATCGTCGCCGAAGAATTTGACATAGCCGCCGAGCGGAATCGCGGAGACCTTCCAGCGCGTGCCATGCCGGTCGTTGAAGCCGAACAGCTCCGGGCCGAAGCCGAGCGAGAAGGTCAGCACCCTGACACCGACCCAGCGAGCGACCAGGAAATGGCCGAGCTCGTGAAAAAAAACGACGATGGTCAGGACAAACAGGAAGGGAACCACATAACCGACGAGCCCGTGGCTCAACGTATTGAAACCATGTACGAAAAACTCGGTCATTCAGTTCCCCTCGACCAGGGCTACAAGCCTGGTTCCAACCCTCTATGATGCCTTTAAGGCAATTTGAGGCAATAGGGAGGCAGCCCTATTTCTCGCGTTATGGTCAACGGAAATCGCATCATCTGCCGATGTCAGAGGCGCCAGATTGCCGGACCTGATCCAATCGTTCAGGGTCGCCTCCACCAGCCGCGCGATCGCGCCGAACTTGATCTTGCCGGCGATGAAGGCGGCAACCGCCACCTCATTGGCAGCATTATATACTGTGGTCGCGCCCCGACCGGTCCTTAACGATTCGTAAGCCAGCCGGAGCCCCGGGAACCGCTCGAAATCCGGCGCCTCGAAGGTCAACTGGCCGACCTTGGCCAAGTCGAGCTTGGCCGACGGCCCGACGATGCGATCGGGCCAGCCGAGGCAATGCGCGATCGGAATGCGCATGTCGGGCGTGCCGAGCTGCGCGACCACCGAACGGTCCGAGAATTCCACCATGCCATGGATGATCGACTGCGGATGCACGAGCACGTCGATCTGATCCGGCGTCAGCGCGAACAGATAGGAGGCCTCGATCACCTCGAGCCCCTTGTTCATCATCGAGGCTGAGTCGATCGTGATCTTCTGACCCATGCTCCAGTTCGGATGCTTCAACGCCTGCTCCAGAGTAGCCTGCTCGATGTCAGCGGGCGCCCAGGTGCGGAACGGCCCACCGGAAGCGGTGATGATCACCCGCACCAGTTCCTCGCGATTGCCGGAGCTCAGCGCCTGAAACAGCGCGTTATGCTCGGAATCGGCCGGTAGGATGCAGGCGCCAGCCTTCAGCGCGCGCTGCATGAAAAAGTCGCCGGCGCAGACCAGACACTCCTTGTTGGCGAGCGCGACCGTCGCGCCGCGATCGATCGCCGCGAGCGCCGGCTTCAGGCCCGCTGCGCCACTGACCGCCGCCATCACCCAATCCGCCGGCCGTGCGGCGGCCTCGATGATCGCGCTTTCGCCGGCGCCGCATTCGATCCGGGTGCCCGCCAGCGCATCCTTCAATTCGGACAGCTTGCTCGGATCGGCCACGGCCGCAAAGCGCACGTTGAATTCCCGGGCGAGCTTGGCCAGGGCCTGCGCATTGCCATTGGCGGTCAGCGCCTCGACGCGGAAGCGGTCGCGCGCACCGCGCAGCAAGTCCATGGTGCTGTCGCCGATCGAGCCGGTGGCGCCCAGCACGGTCACGGTGCGGACCGCGGATGCCGCGGCCTTGTTGTTTCGCAATGGGACAGCGCTCATTTCCTCACCAAACCATAAGACCGCGGCCGACGCCATCCGCGCCGCCCCGCAAGAAGCCGAAAATTGCAGCAACGGCAACCGCGGCGACGAAGCCGTCCAGCCGGTCCATCAGCCCGCCATGGCCGGGAATGAGATGGCTGGAATCCTTCACGCCGAACCGCCGCTTCACCGCAGACTCGAAGAGATCGCCGAACTGGGAGACCACCGACAGCACCGCGCCCAAGACCAGCACCGGCACAACCGCCCCGAGGCCGAACACCGCAAAGCCCGCCGCGACGACGAGACTACCAACGAAGCTGCCGACCGCGCCCGCCCAGGTCTTCTTCGGGCTGACCCGTGGCCAGAGTTTTGGGCCACCAATGCTGCGTCCGGCGAAATAGCCGCCGATGTCGGTCGCCCAGACGACCAACAACACGAACATCAGCGCCACAAAGCCTTCTTCCGGATCCTGTCGCAGCACGACCGAGGCGACTTCCGCGACGGCGGCGTAGCAAAATCCGGCTATCGTCCACCGACGTTGCTCGGATGAAATCACGGCGACCACGATCAGCCCGACCGCCAGCACCGATAGCGAGGCGTCAAGCCGCCCTGCCCCGAGACAGAGCCCCGCTGCCGCCAGCGCAAGTGCACCGGCCACGGTCACGCGCAGCGTGTGTCCGACGCCGATGACCATCAGCCATTCGACATAGAGGCCAATCGCGGCGAGCGTGACCAGAAGCGTCCAGAGAACACCGCCGGCATAGGCGATCGCAATCGCAACCGGCGCCAAGAGCAGCGCCGCGATGACGCGCATCAAGAGATTGCGCGAGGACGGCTCGCTCGTTGCCGCGGGTGCGGCTTTATCTTGGGTCACGATGCGGTTTTCGCAGCCAGACCGCCGAAGCGGCGCTCGCGTCTGGCGTATTCGGCGATCGCACTTTCCAGCGCCGCCTTGTCGAAGTCCGGCCAATGGATCGGCACAAACACGAGCTCGCTATAGGCCGCCTGCCACATCAGGAAATTCGACAGCCGCTGTTCGCCGCTGGTGCGGATGATCAGATCGGGATCGGGAATGTCGGGCGCGTTGAGATATTGCCCGAGCGCGTCGGCATCGATCGATGCGGGATCGCGCTTTCCTTCCGCCACCTCCTGTGCCAGCCGCCGCGCGGCGCCGGCGATCTCCTGGCGCGAGCCATAGTTGAAGGCGACGACGAGATTGAGCTTGGTGTTTGCCCTGGTCAACTCTTCGGCTTCGTTGAGCAGCGCGCAGATATCCGGGTCCAGCCCCTCACGCTCGCCGATGACGCGCACCCTCACCCCGTCCCGGTGCAACGTCGCCAGATCATTGCGGATAAAGCGGCGCAAGAGGCCGAAGAGATCCCCGATCTCGGTCGCCGGACGCGACCAGTTCTCTGACGAGAACGAGAAGATGGTGAGATAGAGTATGCCGAGTTCGTGGGAGGCGCGCACCACCCGGCGCAGCGCCTCCACGCCACGCCGATGTCCCTCCGCGCGCGGCAGGCCGCGTGCCGCCGCCCAGCGCCCGTTGCCGTCCATGATGATCGCCACATGCAACGGACTGCCGGTTCGATCCGGTCCGGCAGTTGCAGGTGCGGGGGCGTTCGACATCGGCGCTGTCCAAATCAAACGGTCAGGATTTCCTTTTCCTTGGCCGCCAGCAACTGATCGATCTCGGCGATCACGCCGTCGGTCGCCTTCTGCACCTCGGCGGCGAGTCGCTCCTGATCGTCTTCGGAGATCTCGTGATTCTTCTCGAGCTTCTTGACGACATCGAGCCCATCGCGGCGGACATGACGGACCGCCACCTTGGCCGCTTCCGCATATTTATGCGCGACCTTGACGAGTTCCTTGCGACGCTCGGCATTGAGTTCGGGAATGCGCAGCCGCAGCACTTGCCCTTCGGTCGCGGGGCTGAGGCCGAGATTGGAATCGACGATCGCCTTCTCCACCGCCTTGACCATCGTCTTGTCCCAGACCTGCACCGAGAGCAGCCGCGGCTCGGGCACGCTGACGGTGGCGAGCTGGTTGAGCGGCATGTGCGAGCCATAGGCCTCGACCTGGACCGGCTCCAGCATCGACGCCGCGGCACGGCCGGTACGCAGACCGCCCAATTCGTGCTTGAGGGACTGGGTCGCACCTTGCATACGGCGCTTCACTTCGTTGATGTCAAAACCAGGCGTGGGCATGACGCTCTCCCCTTCCTCTGGATGGTCCGATCAGGTGGGATCGGATCGTAATCTCATTTCTTCAGCTTAGGCACGATCTCGTCGAAAAACCGGTTCCCGCTTTTCCGGATCATGCCCTATTCTTTGTTTGAGCATGATCTTTTCGGAAAACCGGTTTCCACTTTTCCGGATCATGCTCGAGAAACCAACCGCCATGCCGCAACGCCCAAGCGTCAGCCGGCGACGACCGTACCGTGGCCCGTGCCGCGCAGGATGGCGCCGATCGAGCCAGGCTCGGCGATCGAAAACACGATGATAGGCAGCGACGTCTCGCGGGCAAGTGCGAATGCGGTCGCGTCCATCACCTTGTAACCACCCTCAATCGCCTGCGAATGCGTCAGGCGATCAAAGCGTTTGGCCGACGGGTCCTTCTTGGGATCGGCGCTGTAGACGCCGTCGACATTGGTGGCCTTCAAGACCGCGTCCGCGCCGATCTCGGCCGCGCGCAGAACCGCGGTGGTATCGGTGGTGAAGAACGGATTGCCGGTTCCACCGCCGAGCAGGATGATCTTGCCCTCGGCGAGGTATTTGTGCGCCGCACTGCGGGTGAACAACTCGGAGATTTCCGGCATCACGAAGGCTGACAGGGTGCGCGCCGGCGTGCCCTTGCGCTCGATCGCCGATTCCAGCGCGAGGCAGTTCATTACGGTCGCCAGCATGCCCATGGTGTCGCCGGTGGTGCGGGACAGGCCATGGGACGACACCTGCACTCCGCGTACCATATTGCCGCCGCCGACCACGACGGCAATCTCAGTGCCGAGATGGCGCGCCGCGATCAGGTCGTCGGCGATGCGGTCGATGGTGGGCTGGTCGATGCCGAAGGATTGGCTGCCGGCGAGGTATTCGCCTGAAAGCTTGATCACCACGCGACGATAGACCGGCTCAGCCATGATGCTCCCTCATCCCGCGCAAGCAGGTTCCGGCGCGATGGCGCCGGAACCGTTCGATCCACGCGGTTACTTCTTGCCGCTGGCCGCCGCGACTTCGGCTGCGAAATCGGATTCCTGCTTCTCGATTCCCTCACCAAGAGCATAGCGCACAAAACCGGCAATCTTCACCGGCGCGCCGACCTTGCCCTCAGCTTCCTTAACCGCCTGCGCCACGGACTTTCCGCTATCGTGGATGAAAGCCTGCTCCAGCAGGCAGACTTCCTTGTAGAAGGTCTTCAGGCCGGACTCGACAATCTTCTCGATCACGTTCTCCGGCTTGCCCTGCTGACGGTACTTGTCGGCGAGCACGTCCTTCTCGCGCCGGACGACGTCAGGATCGAGCCCGGCGGGATCGATCGCCTGCGGGTTGGCCGCGGCGACATGCATGGCGAGCTGGCGGCCGAGCACGGCAAGCTCATCGGTCTTTCCGGCCGATTCCAGCGCCACGATCACGCCCATCTTGCCGGCGCCCTCGATGACGGCCTTGTGGACGTAGCTCGACACCACGCCCTTGCCGACCTCTAGCGAAGCCGCGCGGCGCAGCGTCATGTTCTCGCCGATGGTCGCAATCGCATCGTTGATCGCAGCTTCGACCGTGACGGCGCCGACCTTGGCCGCCTTGATCTTCTCGACGTCGGCGCCGACCTCGAGCGCGACCTGGGCGATCATCTTGACCAGACCCTGGAATTGATCGTTGCGCGCGACGAAGTCGGTCTCGGAATTGACCTCGACGACGACGCCCTTGGTGTCCTTGGTCAGGGCGCCGATCAGGCCCTCGGCGGCAACGCGACCGGCCTTCTTGGCGGCCTTCGACAGGCCCTTCTTGCGCAGCCAGTCCTGTGCGGCCTGCATGTCGCCGGCGGCCTCGGTCAGCGCCGCCTTGCAATCCATCATTCCCGCGCCGGTCGACTCGCGCAGGTCCTTGACCATCGCTGCTGTGATCGTTGCCATCATTGAATTCCTTCTTGCCTGTGAAGCGCGGCGGCGCCTTTAGGGCGCCGCCGCGAGCGACAGGGAATGCCTTGATCTGGGAATTGAAGCGCTGGCCGGAAAGGTCCGGCCGCGCCGCCGTTCAGGTTATTCCGCTTCCGCGGTGAGCGCCTTGGCCTGGGCGACCCAGGCGTCGGCACGGCTCGGCAGACCGACCTGTTCGCCGATCTTGTGGGCGGTGTCGTGATCGAGCTCGGCGAGCTGCCAATAGTGGAAGATGCCGAGATCGTTGAGCTTCTTCTCGATCGTGCCCGACACACCGGTGAGCTTCTTGAGGTTGTCGGCAGTGCCGCGCGGTCCCGGCAGCCCCTGGAAGCCGGTCGTCGCCGACGGCGCCGGGAGTTCTTCCTGCTGCGGCTGGAGGGAGGCGCCGATATCGATACCGGCATCACCCTGCGCGCGCGAGATGCCGTCGATCGCGGCCCGCGCGACCAGGTCGCAATAGAGCGAAATCGCCCGGCCCGCGTCGTCGTTGCCCGGCACCACAAAGGTGATGCCCTTCGGGTCCGAATTGGTGTCGACGATCGCGGCGACGGGGATGTTGAGCCGCTGCGCTTCCTGGATCGCGATGTCTTCCTTGTTGGTGTCGATCACGAAGATCATGTCGGGCAGGCCGCCCATGTCCTTGATGCCGCCGAGCGAACGGTCAAGCTTGTCGCGCTCGCGCTGCAGCGTCAGCCGTTCCTTCTTGGTGTAGGAATTGGCTTCGCCGGACGAGAGCACCTCGTCCAGATGACGCAGCCGCTTGATCGAGGCCGAGATCGTCTTCCAGTTGGTCAGCGTACCGCCGAGCCAGCGCGAATTGACGAAATACTGCGCCGAGCGCTTGGCCGCATCCGCGACCCCGTCCTGCGCCTGCCGCTTGGTGCCGACGAACAGGATGCGGCCGCCCTTGGCGACGGTATCGCTGACCGCCTGCAACGCACGGTGCAGCATCGGCACGGTCTGAGCGAGATCGATGATATGGATGTTGTTGCGGGCGCCGAAAATGTACTCCGCCATTTTCGGGTTCCAGCGGTGGGCCTGGTGGCCAAAATGCACGCCAGCTTCCAAAAGCTGACGCATGGTGAAATCGGGTACCGACATCGTTTTGATTCTCCGGTTGGTTCCTCCGGAAACGCGTGAGCAAGCGAGCCTTCTCGGCCCGGCTGCCACCGGACGGCCTTCTAGAGCCATGTTTCCGTGTGAGATGGCGCGCTGTATAGCGCGATTTCCGCCAGAAGCAAGGAAATATGGGCGGATTTGGGGGCGTCCCCCCCTTTAAAGGGTCTCGGGCCACCGCCGGGCGCCGTGAAATACCCGCAAAACCTGCACGGTCTGGCCCGCCACACGATAGGGCACAATATACGGCGTCATCGGAATCACCAGTTCTCGCGTTCCTGGAACCCGGCCCGGCCTTTCCATTTCGGGATTATCGGATAGCAGCATCTCCACATTGTGCATGATGTAGAGCACAATACGCTTCGCCGCCGCGGGGCTGCTCTGCTCAATATAGGCTCGTATCGCGATCAGGTCCTCGACAGCTTCAGGGGACCAGACGCGCTCATGTCCGCTTGGGAAACGGCTTTTCTTTGCCGCTACCCCACGATGTCACCCAGTCTTCGACCTCGTCGTGCGAAATTCCCTCGCCGCGATCGAGTGACGCGATCGCTCGCTTGACGCCCGCAATCTGCCATTCGTTGACGTCGAGATACTCGTTGATCGCCTCGGCGGCGAGAAAGGAACGGCTGCGCCCGGTGCTCTTGGCCAGCTTTTCCAGCCGCTTCTTTGCCGCGAAATCTACGCGCACTGTGAAGGTGGTAGAGGCCATATCTCACCCGATGTACCAGCTCGTGTACAAATAAGCACAGGCTGCCCGATCCGCGATCCGGCGTTCATAGCGTCTCGACCATCTCGACGCCGCTGACCGCCTTGATGGCGCCCGCGATCTGCGGGGACACCTGGAAGCGGCCTTCGAGCTTGAATTCGACTTCGGTCTCCAGATCGAGCCGCAGCACCAGCGCGATATCGCCGCCGGTGCCATTGCCGGGCTGCAGGCGCTTGGCGATCGAGTCCAGCGGCTTGGTGTCGCGCAGGAAGATGCGCAGGCCCTTTTGGGTCTTGGCGGCTGCGGCATCGAGCGGCTCGGCATGCAGCACGCGGGCGCGGACGTCCTCGCCCTGCAGTTCGGCGCCGAGCTGCAGGAGCACGGCGGCGCCCGGCTCCAGCACGTCGCGGTATTGCGCCAATCCTTCAGAAAACAGCACCGCTTCGAAATGGCCGGTGGGATCCGACAGGCCCATGATGCCCATCTTGTTGCCGGTCTTGGTGCGCCGCTCCATGCGCGACACCACCGTTGCCGCGACCTTGCCCGCGGTCGCACCTGTCTTCACCGCGCGCGAAAACTCGGCCCAGGACTGCACGCGCAATCGCTTCAAGGCTGTGGCGTAGTCGTCGAGCGGGTGACCCGAGAGGAAGAATCCGATGGCGTCATATTCGCGTCGCAGCCGATCCGCCGGCAGCCACTGCTCGACCTGCGGCAGCACGATGCTCGGCGCGTCCGAAAGCCCGCCGAACATATCGTTCTGGCCCGATGTCGCGGCTTCATGGCTCCGCTGGCAGGCGGCGAGGATCGCATCGGCGCCGGCGAAGACGCGGGTCCGGTTCGGGTCGAGCGAATCGAAGGCGCCGGCGGCGGCGAGGCTTTCGATGATGCGCTTGTTGATCGCGCGCGGGCTCACGCGCGCCGCGAAATCGGCCAGCGACGTGAAGGCGCCCTTCTTCCGCTCCTCCACGATCTGCTCGACCGCCTGCAGGCCGACGCCTTTCAGCGCGGCCAATGCGTAGTAGATGGTGTTGCCGCCGACGTCGAAGGTTGCGCCGGAGCGATTGACGTCGGGCGGCTCGACCTTGATGCCGAGCCGCTGCGCCTCGGAACGGAATTCGGAGAGCTTGTCCGTGTTGTTGAGTTCGAGCGTCATCGACGCTGCCAGGAACTCCACCGGATAATGCGCCTTCATGTAGGCGGTCTGATAGGAGACCAGCGCATAGGCCGCGGCGTGGCTCTTGTTGAAGCCGTAGTCGGCGAACTTGGCGAGCAATTCGAAGATCGTCTCCGCCTGCCCTTTCGGCACGCCATTCTTGACTGCGCCGGCGACGAAGATCTCGCGCTGCTTCTCCATCTCGGCGCGGATCTTCTTGCCCATGGCGCGGCGCAGCAGGTCAGCTTGGCCGAGCGTGTAGCCCGCCATTTGCTGCGCGATCTGCATCACCTGCTCCTGGTAGATGATGACGCCGAACGTCTCTTTCAGGATCGGCTCCAGGATCGGATGCAGATATTCCGGCTCTTCATCGCCGTGCTTGCGCGCGCAATAGGTCGGGATGTTGGCCATTGGGCCGGGGCGATAGAGCGCCACCAGCGCGATGATGTCCTCGAAACGGTCCGGCCGCATGTCGATCAGCGCGCGCCGCATGCCCTGGCTTTCAACCTGGAACACGCCGACCACATCGCCCCGCGCCAGCATCTGGTAGCTGTCGGCATCGTCGATTGGCAGCGTCGCCAGATCGACGTGCACATCGCGCTGCTTGAGCAGCCTCACGGCGACATCAAGCACCGTCAGCGTCTTCAGGCCGAGGAAGTCGAACTTCACCAGCCCCGCCGGCTCAACCCATTTCATATTGAACTGGGTCACCGGCATGTCGGATTTGGGATCGCGGTAGAGCGGCACGAGCTCGCTCAAGGGGCGGTCGCCGATCACGATGCCGGCGGCGTGGGTCGACGCGTGTCGGGTCAGGCCTTCCAGGCGCTGCGCGATGTCGAAGGCGCGCGCGACCACCGGATCCTCGTCGCGGAAAGCCTGCAGCTTGGGTTCGCCCTCGATCGCCTGCGCCAGCGTCACGGGCGCGGCGGGATTCTGCGGCACCAGCTTGGTCAGCTTGTCGACCTGGCCATAGGGCATCTGCAGCACGCGGCCGACGTCGCGCAGCACGCCGCGCGCTTGGAGCGTACCGAAGGTGATGATCTGCGCCACCTGGTCGCGGCCGTAGCGCTCCTGCACATAGGAGATCACCTCGCCGCGGCGATCCTGGCAGAAGTCGATGTCGAAGTCCGGCATCGACACGCGCTCCGGATTGAGGAAGCGCTCGAACAGCAGCCCGAACCGGATCGGATCGAGATCGGTGATAGTCAGCGCCCAGGCAACCAGCGAACCTGCGCCGGAACCACGGCCCGGCCCGACCGGAATGTCGTGCGCCTTGGCCCATTTGATGAAGTCGGAGACGATCAGGAAGTAGCCCGCATAGTTCATGCGGTTGATGACATCGATCTCGAAAGCGAGACGCTTCTGATAGTCCTCTTCCGTGATGCCCGGCGACAAACCGTGGATCCGCAGACGCCTCGCGAGCCCCTCCTCGGCCTGGCGCATCAGCTCCGCAGCCTCCTCGCTTGCCGCATCGGACCCCGATCCCGCGCCTACAGTGAAGCGCGGCAAGATCGGCTTGCGCGTCTTCGGCCGGAACGAGCAGCGCTCGGCGATCTCGACCGTCGACGCCAGGGCTTCCGGAATATCCGCAAACAGCACCGCCATCTCGGCGCGTGTCTTGAAGCGGTGGTCGGGCGTGAGCTGCTCGCGATCGGTCTCTGCGATCAGCCGGCCGCCGGCAATGCACAGCAGCGCATCGTGGGCCTCGTAGTCGTCGGTGCTCGCGAAATAGGGCTCGTTGGTCGCAACCAGCGGCAGGCCCCTCGTATAGGCAAGATCGATCAGGCCGGCCTCGGTGCGGCGCTCCTTGTCGATGCTGTGGCGCTGCAGCTCGATATAGAGGCGGTCTCCGAACAGGCTTGCCAAGCGGTCGCAACGCGTGGCGGCAAGGCTGGCGTGATCGGCCGCGAACGCAAGCGTGATCGGTCCGTCCGGACCGCCGGTCAGCGCGATCAGGTCCTCGGCATCGTCCGTCAGCCAGTCGAACTTGATATGCGGCAACTGGTGGACGGGCGTCTCCAGGAACGCCCGCGAGTTCAGCCGCATCAGGCTGCGATAGCCGCGTTCGCGCGCGGCGAGCAGCACGATTCGGGCCGGAGCGCCGGCCAGCACACTGCGCGAATTCGGATCGACGTCGCCGAAATCGATCGCGAGCTCACAGCCGACGATAGGCTGGATGCCATAGCCGGCCATCTTGTCGGAGAATTCCAGCGCGCCGAACATGTTGTCGGTGTCGGTCAGCGCCAGCGCCGGCTGGCGGTCCGCCTTGGCAAGCTCGCCGAGCTTGGCGATCTTGATCGAACCCTTCAGCAGAGAATAGGCCGAATGAACGTGAAGATGGACGAATCCGGCACTGGGCATGGGTGCTTCGATGGGCCTTGGTTTGGTGGAGGAACGCAACCGCCGGGCTCGGGCACAAGGCCGCCGATCCCGACTCGCCATTCAATGGTGATGCGTCCGATCCCCGGAGTCCACGCCGAACGCGCCATCGTGATGCGGCGTCCCGCTTTTCCCCAACGGATGGCAACCGATGGCGGCCGACGAAATCGGCACGCCCCCTCCTCCCCGCTCAGAACTGCGGAATCAACTGGGCCCAGACCGCGATCATCCCAATGAACAGCGTGATCGATGCCAGCGCCGCCGCCTCTTCGACGAAAATCTTCAACATCGGCCGTCTCCTTGATGAGAACATACGAGGAACATTGTTCCTCATTTGTTCCCGGAGTCAAGGCCGAGCATCGGTTTGGCGAGGAGAAGCGAACGCGAATGAAGCGGGTGGTTAATGCGCGGCCGCAACCGGCGAGGTCATCCGAACACTTTTTCTGGTTGGACCGTCAGCCTGTAAGCGACGTAGGGCTTCTCGCTGTAGCGCTCGAGGAGTTCGTCGCAGACCAGGCAACGGAATTCCCCCGGCTGGCCGGGAAGCGAATCGACCTCGATGCGGCGGTAACCGGCTTCGCATCTCGGACATTGCACGTCGGATTTCAGCATGGCGCTGACGATGCGCCGCGATCGCGGCATTTTCGCGCCGCGCGCCGAGAATGATCAGGGGCCGACCGACGGCAAACCAAGAAAAAGCCCCGGGCAAATTGCCCGGGGCTGATTGTGCCGCGTTGGTTTCGCGAGGATCAGTACTTCGCGATAAGCGGAGCGCCGCCGAAGCCGAACTTGTAGTTCAAGCGGACGGTGACGAGGTCGGCGTCCTGCTTGATGTCGTCGATACGCGTCACGCCGAGAATCGGGCTGACGAAGGTGTGGCTCTCGGTGTCGAGGAACAGATGGTTGTATTCGACGCCAGCCGACCAGCCGGGAGCGAAGGCGAATTCGACGCCGGCGCCGACGGTGCCACCCCAACGGGTCTTTTCGACGCTATCAAGGGTCACGCCAAGGACCGAGCCCTCGTGCTTGCTGTTGGTGACCGCAGCACCGCCCTTCGCGTAGAGCAGCACGTTGTTCCAGGCGTAACCGACCTGGCCGGTGATCAGGCCGAAGGCATCGATCTTGGAGCGATTGGTGACAGCAGGTGCAATGAGGCTGACGTTCGAGCCGCTGAAGTCGGCCCAGTTGCCCTGGCCTTCGACACCGAACACCCAGTTGCCGGCCTGCCAGCGATAGCCGAGCTGGCCACCGACCGTACCGCCGGTCGCATCATGGGAACCTTCACCGACGCCGAAGCCGAAGACCGACGTGTTGGTCCAGGTGTTGTGGCTCGAGCCCCAGCCGCCGTTGACGCCGATGTAGAAGCCGCTCCAGTCGTAGATGGCCGCAACCATCGGCGGAGCCTTGGTGTAAGGACGCGCAGCGAGATCCGCGGCGACCGCGGGCGCAGCGGCGCCAAGGGCGACCAAGCTCGCCGTTACAAGCAAAACCTTTTTCATTTTTATTTCCCGTTCCAGATGTGATGACCCCACGGTCTTCACGCGCCTCAATAAACACGGTTCCTCAAAATTGCTGTAACTTGGCTGCAACAGATGCGGTGAAACGATTCTGACGAAAACGTGAGTTAATGTTGTATTACTTACACTTAGCCCCGAAGATCGTACCGTTCCCCTGCCACAAAAAATTCACACTTCGGCCTTCGCCACACTCCTTGTGTTGCATATTTGTTTGACGTCCTCTCGGTTGTACGGCTTGGATCGGCTGACGAGCGACGAGCTGCGATCAAGGAGAAGAGATGCGCAACGTAATCCTGGTTTTGTCCGCGGCCGCGGGGATCGGCACCCTTGGAACCGCGCCGGCCGCAGCGGTCGGCACGCGCTATCCATTCTGTATCCAGGGGAACGAACATCCCGGGCTCAGCAACTGCACCTTTACCAGCTACGAGCAATGCCAGGCAACGGCGTCCGGCCGCTTCCTGTGGTGCATTCCCAACCCCTTCTATGCCGGCGACAGCAACGGCCGGCGGGCTTCGCGCCGTCCTCTGCCGCCGCCCCAGCCCGTAGTCCCCTTCTTCGAGCCTTTCAACGATTGAGTCGGAGCGCACCTCCGCTCCGCGAAGGGCAAATGATCGGCGCGGGAACGTGACTTGACGGTCCCGCCCGCGAATACTCTGTTCCGAGTGGGGTTAGCGATGGGAGGACGGAATAGTCGTCCTGACGCGGGAGGAACCGATGCGCATTCCGATGTTGGCGATCCTGACGCTTGGCGCGGTCGCGGCGGCATCATCCGCCCGCGCGCAGATCTATGACCCGAATTATCCGGTCTGCCTGCACGTCTACGGCCCCGTCACCTACTACGAATGCAGCTACACCTCGCTGCCCCAATGCGCGATGTCCGCGTCGGGCCGGGCGGCCCAATGCGTGGTCAATCCTTACGCGGCCAACGCCTACCCTTATCCTTACGCGGCTAACGCGTATGTCGATTCGTCACCGCGGCGTCACAAACGCTATCGCCGGGCCTACTGAACCCCTGTCCTTAATCAAGCTCGACCACCTGCCCGTTCGCCAGCGACACGCGGCGGTCCATTCGGGCGGCAAGGTCCATGTTGTGGGTCGCGATCAGCATCGCCACCCGCGTCGCCTTCACCAGTTGCATGAGCGCGTTGAAGACGTGGTCAGCAGTCTGCGGATCAAGGTTGCCGGTCGGCTCGTCGGCCAGCAGCGCCCGTGGCGCGTTCGCGACCGCGCGCGCAATCGCGACCCGCTGCTGCTCACCGCCGGAAAGCTCGGCCGGCCGATGCTTGATGCGGTCGCCGAGGCCGAGATAGGACAAGATCTCGGTCGAGCGTTTCACGGTCTCGGAGCGTTTGAGGCCGCGGATCATCTGCGGCAGCATCACGTTCTCCAGCGCGGAGAATTCCGGCAACAGCCGGTGCGACTGATAGACGAAACCAATATCGGTGCGGCGGATCTGGGTGCGATCGATATCCGACATTTGCGAGGTCGGCGTGCCCCCGACATAGACTTCGCCGTCGTCGGGGGTCTCGAGCAGGCCCGCGATGTGCAGGAGCGTCGATTTGCCCGAGCCGGACGGCGCCACCAGCGCCACGGACTGTCCCGGCCACAGCGCGAGCTTGGCGCCGTCCAGAATCGTCAGCGTCGCCTCACCCTGCCGGTACTGGCGCTTGATGTCGTGGAGATAGATGACCGGCACATCTTGCGCCCCCTCCGCCATCTCAGCCCTCACTCGTAGCGCAGTGCTTCGACGGGATCGAGCCGCGCGGCCCGCCACGACGGATAAAGCGTCGCCAAGAACGACAGCGTCAGCGCCATGATGACGACGGCCGTGGTTTCGCCGAAATCGATCTCGGCCGGCAGCTTCGACAGGAAGTAGAGCGTCGGGTCGAACAATTCGGTGCTGGTGAGCCAGGACAGGAATTGCCGGATCGATTCGATGTTCACGCAGATCAGCATGCCCACGAGGAAACCGACGATGGTGCCCACGACACCGATCGAGGCGCCCGTGATCAGGAAGATGCGCATGATCGATCCTTGCGAGGCGCCCATCGTGCGCAGGATCGCGATATCCTGTCCCTTGTCCTTTACCAGCATGATCAGGCCGGAGACGATGTTGAGCGCCGCGACCAATACGATCATGGTCAGGATCAGGAACATCACGTTGCGCTCGACCTGCAGCGCGTTGAAGAAGGTCGAGTTGCGCTGCCGCCAATCGACCAGGAACACCGGCCGTCCCGCGGCTTCCGTCACGGTCTTGCGAAACGTGTCGATGCGATCGGGATTGGTGGTGAATATCTCGATCGCGGTGACGTCATTGTTGCGGTTGAAATAGGCCTGCGATTCCGCAAGCGGCATGAACACGAAACCCGAGTCATATTCGGACATGCCGATCTCGAACACCGCCGCGATCTTGTAAGGCTTTATGCGCGGCGTCGTCCCCATCGGCGTCACCGCACCGCGCGGGGCCACCAGGGTGATGCTGTCGCCGGCATGCAGCGACAATTGATCGGCCAGGCGGCGGCCGATCGCGACCCCCTGCCCTTCGTCGAAATTCTCGAGGCTGCCCTGCTTGATGTTCTTCGCGATCGAGAACAGGTTGTTGAGATCTTCCGCCCGCATGCCACGCACGAGCACGCCGGAGGCATTGAAGGCGGAGGACGCCAGCGCCTGGCCGTCCACCACCGGCGCCGCAAGCCGGACACCCTGCACCTGGCTGATGCGCTCGGCGACATCCTTCCAGTCGGTGAGTGGCGATTCCAGCGGCTGGACCAGGAGATGGCCATTGAGGCCGAGGATCTTGTCGAGCAATTCCTTGCGGAAGCCGTTCATCACGGCCATCACCACGATCAGCGTGGCGACGCCGAGCATGATGCCGAGAAAGGAAAAGCCGGCAATCACGGAAATGAAACCTTCCCTGCGACGCGCCCGCAGGTAACGTCCGGACAGCAGCCATTCGAAGGGCGCAAAAGGCGGGGTGCGGACTTTTTCGGTCATGGCCTCATCCATGTGTCGATAATCCCATGATTCGGGGCCAAATGTGGCCGGACTGGCCAACCGCACGCGGGTGCGGTGGATAAACGCTATCCCGCGATCTTCACAAGCGCGTCGTCGAGCGTGAGGTTCTCGCGCGTGCCGTCGCTGCGCCGCTTGATCTCGACTTTGCCTTCGGCAAGGCCTTTCGGGCCGACCAGGACCTGCCAGGGGATGCCGATCAGGTCGGCGGCGGCGAATTTCGCGCCGGCGCGCTGATCAGTATCGTCATAGAGCACGTCGACGCCCTTGGCCTTCAAATCCGCGTAGAGCTTTTCGCAGGCCGCATCAACGGCGGCATCGCCCTGCTTCAGGTTCAGGATCGCCGCCTTGAACGGCGCAACCGCTTCCGGCCATTTGATGCCGGCATCATCGTGGCAGGCCTCGATGATGGCGCCGACCAGCCGCGAGACGCCGACGCCATAGGAACCGCCATGGATCGGCACTTCCGCGCCGTCGGGGCCCGCGACCAGCGCCTTCATGCTGTCGGAATATTTGGTGCCGAAATAGAAGATCTGGCCGACCTCGATGCCACGCGTATGCACCCGCTTCTCCGCCGGCACCTCACTCTCGAAGCGCGCGGCGTCATGGACGTCCTCGGTCGCGGCATAGACCGAGGTCCACTGCTTGATGATGTCAGTGAGATCGCCGTCGTAGTCCACATCATCGGGCGGAATCGGCAAATCGAGCACGTCGCTGTTGCAGAACACGCCGGACTCGCCGGTCTCCGCAAGCACGATGAATTCATGGCTCAAGTCGCCGCCGATCGGCCCGGTTTCGGCGCGCATCGGGATCGCCTTCAGCCCCATCCGCGCAAACGTGCGCAGGTAAGCGACGAACATCCTGTTGTAGGTGCGCCGCGCGCCGGCCTCGTCGAGATCGAAGGAATAGGCGTCCTTCATCAGGAACTCGCGGCCGCGCATCACGCCGAACCGCGGGCGCTGCTCGTCGCGGAACTTCCACTGGATGTGATAGAGATTGAGCGGCAGGCTCTTATACGACTTCACATAGGCACGGAAGATTTCCGTGATCATTTCTTCGTTGGTCGGCCCGTAAAGCAGCTCGCGCTTGTGGCGGTCGGTGATGCGCAGCATTTCCGGGCCGTAGGCGTCGTAGCGGCCGCTCTCGCGCCAGAGGTCGGCGAGTTGCAGGGTCGGCATCATCAGTTCCAGCGCGCCGGCGCGGTCCTGCTCCTCGCGCACGATCTGCTCGATCTTCTGCAGGACCTTGAAGCCGAGCGGCAGCCAGGCATAGATGCCCGCGGCCTCCTGCCGGATCATGCCGGCGCGCAGCATCAGGCGATGCGAGACGATCTCCGCCTCTTTCGGGTTTTCTTTCAGGATAGGCAGGAAAAACCGCGACAATCGCATGGGCGCACTCAGGAATCAGTTGAGGAGGCAAGAGAAACGCAGTGAAACCGGATCGGATACGAAAACACAAGGCCGGTACTTGCGAAAAAGCCGCCAAATAAGCCGATTTGCGGGCATTGCGCCGATTTGTAATGAGATCGCCGGGGGTGGGTAAAGCAAACCTTACCGGACGTTCACCCTAAATCTGGCCGACCTGTAGGGTGGGCAAAGCGCAGCGTGCCCACCATCAAACATTCCACTCGTAGCGGTGGGCACGCTGCGCTTTGCCCACCCTACAACCTCAAGCGCCTCTTGCCCGGCCTCACATCTTGCTGCCGGAATGATCGTGCGACTTCTTCATCTCCATGTGACTGCCATGGTCGCCGCCCGGCGCCGTCGCTCCGACAGCCTGCACGTCGAGCGACAATGTCACCTTGCCCGCCTTCTCGAATTCGAGCGTGACCGGCACTGTGTCGCCCTGCTTCAGTGGATTCTTCAGGTCGAACATCATCAGATGATAGCCGCCGGGCGCGAGCTTGACGGTCTTGCCGGGCTCGATCACGAGACCCTTCTCCAACGGGCGCATCTTCATCACGCCGTTCTCCGTCGCCATCTCATGCACCTCGAGCTTGCCGGCGATATCGCCGGAGGCCCCCACCAGCCGGTCCGGTGACGAGCCCTTGTTCTCGATCGTGAGATAGCCGCCAGCGACCTTCGCGCCGCTCGGCGTCGCCCGGCTCCAAGCCTGGCTGATGACGAGATCGCCGGCCTTGATGTCTTCGGCCTGCGCCGGGACACCGAGCAAGATGGCCAGGAGAGGAGCGAGCGTAATGATGGAAGAGCGTTTTTTCATGTTGTTCTATCCCGTATTTCAGATTGACTTGTTATCTTGATCCCGTCGTCGCGGCCTGTCCTTGTGCCCATTTGTCGAGCTCCGGCATCTCGGCCGCTCCCTCGATCGTCGTGACTGCGCCGCCGCGCGCGATCAGCATCGTGCGCGGAATATCGCCCTGCCAGGCCGGATCGATTTCAAATCGCAGCCGATCGGCAAAGCCATCGCTGAACATCCAGTTCTCGGCCGCGGAGAGCCCCGCTTTCTGCAGCATCGATTGCGTCGCCTCTGGGAGATTGGGCACCAGGTCCGCACTGATCGTGACCACATCGATTCCAGGATGGTCCTTCATGAACTTGCCGAGCTGGGGTAACTCGACCTTGCATGGACCACAGGTCACGCCCCAGAAATGAACCAGGGTAGGACGACCGGCGTGTGAACGCAGAATCTGCTGCCAGCTTCCGCGTTCGAATGACTTGAGCTCGGCGTCCTCCGCGGTTGCTGCGGCGGAAAGCGCCCCCAACAGAAATGCTGCGGCAAGCAGTTCGCGTTTCATGGCTCTCTCTCGATTGGTTGGAAACGGTATCCATCGGCCTTCGTCATCCAGGAGAGATAGACTCGCCGGCTGTCCGAGACGAGCAGCGGATGGTCGGAATTGTCGGTCGTGCTGGCGATCACCCTGGATGTCGACCAGGTCGCTCCATTGTCCTGTGACGTCATCAGCTTCACCTCGGTCTTCTCGCCGTCGAACTCCTTCCAGACCATCGCAAGCCCATCCGGTCCGGCGATGACCTGAGGCCGCGACGGGCTTCGGCTGGGCTCGCCGATCGGCAGTGGATCCGAGAAGGTTTTTCCGCCGTCGGTCGAGCGCGCATAGAACAGCCCCTTACGCGCCTTGCCGTTCGTGTACCAGGCGACATGATAGGTTCCGTTCGGTGAGATTGACAGGCTCGGTCCGTGATGCGGGCAGGCCGCGATTTGCCAGTCATCCCGGCTGACGCGGTGAACCTCCCCCGGCGAGGCCGGGCCTGAGAAGGTGACGACGGCGTGATCGCGGACACCGCCCTCAAAGATATTTCTGAACACGATGACCGGACGGCCGCTGCCATCCAGGGCCAGGCCGAGGCGACAACATTCGCAGGTGTTGTCGGCGACGATCTGCGCGTCGGAGTAAGTCGAACCGCCATCCTTCGATGTCGCGAAGAACAGGCCTGCGCCATCGTAGGGCTTGCCGTTCTGCCGCGCCGGCACGCGGTTGCGCTTGTCGAGCCAGGCCGCGAACACGGTACCGTCAGGCGCGAAGGCAATAGCCTCGAAGCGCTGGCTCTCGTTGTTTGCGGTGATCGGGCGCAAGGGAGCAAAGCTCTTGCCCCCATCGCTCGATTGCGTCGTGAGCACCTGACCGTTGAAGGCCTTGTCCCTGAAGATCGAGAACACCAGCGCAATCCGCCCCTTGCCATCGATGGCGATCTTCGGACGTGCATCCGGTCCCCAATCCAGATTAAGGCTCTCGCGCGTGACCTGTACTGGCGAAGAAAAGGTCTTTCCTTCGTCCTTCGAACTTGCAACGGAGATCTGACCGCCGGCCATCCAGACCAGCCAAAGCGCGCCGTCGGAACTGAACACGGGCGTAACCTTGCTCGCGCAGCGCAGGACCGTCTCCTCGCATGCGGCTTCCGACGCGTGCTGATGGTTCATCTGCGCGAATGCGCTACCGTCCCAGAGGATGAAGGCGGCGGCCATGGCAGCAGCACCGAGAACAGGTCTCACGTCTCTCATGACAACGCACCTCATTTGAACGCCAGTTTCATGCCGGCCACAAACGTTCTTGGCGCTCCGGCATAGATCGAGCCGGTGGTGTTAGCCAGCACGCTCGCGGGGTTTTGAATGCCCCCCGCCGTCACCGCATCAGCAATGTTGTTGGCGGAAGCCACGTACGTCCGGTCAAAGACGTTCCGCACCTCGAAATAGAGGTTGATCGCCTTGAAATAGTCCGAGACCAGGTCGGTGCCGTAGTGGACATTGAGGTTGACCAGCTCATATCCGGGCGCCTTCAGGAGATTGGCGTTGTCCATGTAGAAGGAGTCCTTCCACTGCACTTCCACGAACGCGCCGAGACCGCGAAGCGGCCCGGACAACTGGTCGTAGGAAAGCCGTGCGGTCAATTCGTTCGGCGAGATGCCGGGGATCTTGTTTCCCGCGCGGTTGAAGCCGAACACCGCACCATTGGTGATGTTCTCGACGTACTCCGTATAGACCTCGTCGAGATAGGTGTAGGCCGCCGTCAGCCGCCAGCCCGGGAGGAACCGCCAGTCGGCGGCAAGCTCCACGCCGCGATGCTCGGATCGCGGCGCATTGAACGTATAGCTCGCATTGGGCGCTCCGACCGGAGTTGCCTGCGACACCAGTTCATCCTTGAAAAACTCGTAGAAGCCGGTGGCGCTCAGCTTGAGCGCGCTGTTCGGCGTCCAGTCGAAGCCCAGATCGTAACCGAGGTTTTTCTGCGCCTGCAGCCCTGTATTGTTGCCGTTCTGACCGTTTGACAGCACAAAGAGGTTTCCGACCTGCGGCGTCCCGTATCCGGTAGCCACCCTGCCGCGGAATTGCCACTCGCTGTTCAGCCTGTAGAGAAGCGCAAGCTCCGGCGCGGTGTTCTGGAATTGCCGATCGGCGGTCGTCACCGTCGTCGTCGTGATCCCCGTCGGGCCAGTATAGGTGTACGCCGTGTTCCTTCCCTTAAGGTTGGTCGTTTCCCATCCAATGCCCGCGATCGCCGTGAGCGACGGGTTGAGCTTGAGTTCCTGTCGCGCGCGAACGCCGTAGTTGGATGTATCGCTGTACAGATTGCTGGATAGCGCTCCAAGCGTGGCATTGCCGCCCGGCGCGACATTGCGCGTATCGCTGGAGGCGGCGAGCGTGTTGTACCAGCCCCCGAAATAGGTGGTCGAGTCCATGCCAAGGATCTCGCCGCGCCGCGTGATGTCGCTCATATAGTTGTAGGACGGGAAATCGCCGATTGCGCTGGTCGCTCCGGTCGGCTGATTGATGTTGCGGTCGTCGAACACGAACTGGTTGCGCCAGGTGGTCTGATTGTCGAAATCATGCTCCCAGCGGCCGCCGACGATGGTGCGACGATCGTTACGGCCGAGCCCCGCCTGTAGCGCAGTCTCCCTGTCGATTCCCGCCGCCGCGTTGAAGCCGTTGTTGAACAGCGGCACCGTTGCGCAGCCCAGCGCCGCGGTGGCGCCGGTCACGCAGCCGCTCTGGAAAGGGTTCTGGTTGTACTGGTTCAGCGACAGCCGGATCGGCAGCCGCGCGCTCAGGTCGTTGTTGATGAACTTGACCGTGAAGCGGTCATCGGGCGTGGCCTGCAGCGTGCCGAGGAAATTCACCGTCTGGGTGTTGAACCAGCTATTGCTGATGTAACCGTCGCCGCGCGCATCACTCGCAAACAACGAGCCCTCGAAATTGCCAACCTTCTTGCCTGCGGCCAGATAGTTGTTCAAGTAACCGAAGCTGCCGCCGTCGACGCCGTATTCGACACCGTCGATCGTCCTGCCCGGCCGCGTCCGGAAATTCAGCGCGCCGCCGGTCGCGTAGTTGCCGAACAGCGCCGAGGACGGTCCGCGGATCACGTCGATTGCGCCATAGGCGTGCGGATCGATCAGGTCGCTGCGCGACAGTCCGTCCGGCTGGGTGACCGGAAAACCGTCCTCGAAGATGACGAGGTTGCGAATCCCGAAGCCGTTGCGGGCGTTCGATCCGCGGATCGAAATGCCGACGTCGCGCGGCCCGTTGCCCTGTTTGATCGAGATGCCGGGGCTCTCTCTCAGCACGTCTCCGACCGAGAAGGCCGGCCGATTCTCGAACTGGCTGCGGTCGACAGTGGTTTGGGTCTGCCCGCTGGGCGCCTGGTTGAGCCCGTCGCGTAGAACCGAGGGCGTAACGTCGCGCTGCACCAAGACGGTCGGGATGGCGGTGGTCCTCGGCGGCGTCACCCGCGGCCGGGCGACGAGCGTGCGCCCCACCGGCTTCGGTTTCGCCGGCTTGGCGCGGGCTTCTCGGGGTGCATCCACATTGACCGGCGGCAACGCGGTTTGGGCTGCTGCCGGGGATGGATCGGTGGCGAGCATGGCACCGAGCACCAGCGTGCCGGCACCGCTCGGGAAAGCGAGGCGTAACATTGGGGGAAATTCCTGACACCGGCTCTGCGGCCGGCTTGATTGACGGCATCAACCGGCGCAGCGAAGGCGCACCGGCAGCGAACGGCAGTCAGGAAATCGATGGTGGGGCGCGTGCCTGCGCGTGGGAGCGTGCCCGCACATCCGCCAGACGGGAGACGAAATCGACCCATGCCACCTGTCTGGGCGACCGCTCGATAACGCCGGCGGTCATCTCGGGCGGATCGACCGGAGTGCCGGTCTGCAGCACATTACAGATCGAGCAGCAGCCGTCTCGGACGTGCGGCCCGCCTGGGTCGGTTTCGCCGGAACCGACGGTGTTGTCATGGCAGATGATGGCGGCAGCCAGCGGATCGGAAGCGGCGATTCCGGCCGCCCAGCAGGCAGCGATCGGCGCAAAGATTTGCACCATCAGCGCAATCAGGAAAACGGGCAGAAAATTCTTCAGCCGCCGGCGCATCGCAAAACCCATCCGATGGCGGAACTAATCATTGCGCCCAGCCGGAGTCGAGAGTGGAAACGCCGCCTTTTTGTCCCGGCGCAAGGAATAATCGGCTGGGACCAAGTGTCCGCCCGCGCCCTACCCCTTTACCCCGCGACGGGTCCTGACCGCAGCTCTACAACCGGCAGTGGCGAAATCCCAATCATTTCGCAAATTGCTCGAATTTTGAACAATCGTTGCTGAAATTGATGACAAAACAAAAAAGATGGTCTACCAATTCGGGCTCAGGCCAGCCACAGGGCGGACGGTCTGGTGGTCCAAGTCTCGGGAGGAGCTCGGCGCGCGGAAGCAGCGTCACCCCATCAATCAAGATCAAATCCGAATTTTTGGGGAAAATAGGGTCGACACAATTTCTCGAGCAGGGCTTGGTGCCCTGCTCTTTTTTCTTTGGGCCATCGCGATCGCCGATCATGTCATCGGCAAATCCGATCGAGCGCAGCTTCGAACTTGCGGCGGCGCGCTGTGATGATCTGACGCCGCTGGTCTATCGTCGCTTGTTCGAAGCGCATCCCGAAGCAACGGCGATGTTTCGCACCGAAGGCAGCGAGCTCGTCAAAGGCTCGATGCTGGCGCTGACCATCGAAGCGATTCTCGATTTCGCCGGCGAGCGGCGCGGCAACTTCCGCATGATCGAATGCGAGGTCGCCTCGCACGACGCTTACGGCACGCCGAGAGAATTGTTCGTCGCGTTCTTCGCCGTGATCGCGGGCGCGCTCCAAGAAATTCTTGGCGTGGAGTGGACAGTCGAAATCGATGCTGCGTGGCAAAAATTGCTGCGCGAAATCGAAAGCATCGTGATGCCTGATGTCGGCTAGCGCAGCCGCGGAATCGGAACCGTTGGCATGAACGCTCCGATTGTGACAGAATTTCCGTGATCCGCGGCGCGTGCAACCGACGCCGACGGCGCCAAGAACAGATATCAGGGAGCGTGCGATGCCAGCGAAGGACACATCCTCAAGGACCAGGCGCGATCTTCTTCAGACAGCGGCAGCCGGCGGCGCAGCCGCCGCGCTGCTCGGCGGGATTGGCGTGAGCCCCGCGCTCGCGGCCGAAGTTGGACGTTCCGAGAAACCGCTGAAGGCTGCGTTCTCCAACGCAGGCCTGCAGGCTACCTGGTGCGCGCAAGGCAAACAGGCGGCCGAATACTGGGGCAAGCTCTTCAACGTCGAGGTCACCTGGTTCGATGGCCAGCTCGATGCAGTCAAGCAGCGCGCCGCGATCGACAACATGGCGTCGCAGAAATGGGACTTCGTCGCCATCCAGGCATTCGGCATCGGCACGCTGACCCAGCCGGTGCAGAAGATGATCGACGCCGGCATTCCCGTCATCGACATGGATACGCTGATCGCTCCGCTCGATCAGATCAACGTCCATTCCTTCCTCGCCCCCGACAACGAATTCATGGGCTCCTCGGTGACGCAGGCGCTCGTCAACGCCATCGGCGGCAAGGGCAAGATCATCATGACGCAAGGCGCGCTCGGCCACACCGGCGCGCAGGGCCGCGCCAAAGGCTTCAACTCTGTCGTGAAGCAGTATCCGAACATCGAGGTGCTCGATACCCAGCCGGCCGATTGGGATGTCTCCAAGACCGCGCGTCTGTGGGAGACCTATCTCACCAAATATCCGCAGATCGACGCCGCCTTCTTCCACAATGACGACATGGCGCTCGCCGCCTACAACATCATGAAGGCGCGCAACCGTACCAACATCCTGATCGGCGGGGTCGACGCCATGCCGCCGGCGATCCAGGCGGTGAGCGAAGGCCGCATGTTCGCAACCGTTCGTAATCCATCCTGCCGCATCCACGGCGGCGCCATCATCGCCGGCGTTGCCGCGGTGACCGCGGGCGAGAAGAGCGGACAGGGCATTCCAAAGAGCGTGGTGACCGACGGCCCTGTCGTAACCAAGGCCAACGCCGCGGGGATGCAATGGATGGAGGATCATTTCCTGATCTGAGCCGCCCGCATGCCACAGGGACGCTCACCCATCCTCGAACTGAGGGAGATCACGAAGGCTTTCGGCGGTGTCGAAGCGCTTCGTGGGGTCGACTTCGCGCTCTATGCCGGCGAGATCCACGGTCTCGTCGGCGAGAACGGCGCTGGAAAAAGTACGCTGATGAAGATCATCGCCGGCGTGCATCCGGAATTCTCCGGCCACATCGCACTCGACGGGCGCGAGGTCCGTTTCCGCTCGGCACGCGATGCCCATGCGGCCGGCATCGCCATGGTGCATCAGGAGCTCAGCGTCGCGCCCGATCTTTCCGTCGCCGAAAACGTCTTTCTCGGTACCCAGCCGACCAACCGTTTCGGCCTGGTTCAATGGCGGAGAATGGCGCGCGAGGCGGGCGAGCAGCTTGCGCGTTTCGGCATCGACGTCGATCCGATGACGCGGCTCGGCGATCTGCCGATCGGCCTGCAGCAACTGATCGAGATCGCCCGCGTGCTGTTTTCCGGCGCCCGCATCATCATCCTGGACGAGCCGACCTCTGCGCTCTCCCCACCCGAGGTCGAGCGGTTGTTCGCGACCTTGCGACGGCTGCGCGACGAGGGCACCGGCATCGTCTTCATTTCCCATTTCATCGAGGACATCCTGCGCATCTCCGACACCGTAACGGTGTTCCGCAACGGACGGAAAGTCCGCGAAACGGAGGCCGCTGCGACCAGCAAGGCCGCGCTGATCGAAGCGATGATCGGCAAGGGCCGCGAGGCGCTGGAAGAGACCTATGCGCACGACGTCACGCTGCCGCCGCGCGCTGACCGCCCCGTGGTCCTGAAGGCCGACGCACTCTCGCTCGCCCGCAGCGTTCAGGACGTCTCGTTCGAGGTGCGCGCCGGCGAAGTGCTCGGCATCTACGGCTTCATGGGGTGCGGTCAGCTCGAATTGGCGCGCGTCCTGTTTGGCAAGATCAAGCCCGATAGCGGCGTGGTGCTCATCGACGGCGACCGTAAAGCCTTCGCCAGCACGGCCGCCGCCCGGCGCGCCGGCATCGCCTTCGTTCCCGAGAGCCGCCGCGCGATGCTGTTCCACCAGGAGCCGGTCTATAAGAACATCTCGATCAGCGTGCTCGATCGGATATCCGCGCTTCTGCTCAAGCCGGCGCGCGAGCGGTCGATTGCCGTCCGGCAGGTCGATCAGTTGCAGATCCGCCCTGCGGCGGTCGAGCTCGATCTCGGCATGCTCTCGGGCGGCAATCAGCAGAAGGTCGCGCTCGCCAAATGGCTGAGCTATCCGCCGCGAGTGCTGGTGCTGTGCGAGCCGACCCGCGGCATGGATGTCGGCGCCAAGAACGATGTCATCAACATCGTCCGCGAGCTCAGCGCCAAGGGGCTCGCTATCATCGTGCTGTCGACCGAGCCCGAGACGGTGTTGTCGCTTGCCGATCGCATCATCGTCATGAAGCGCGGCGCGGTGGTACGCGAATTTGCGGGTGAGGTGGTCAGCAAGGACCGCCTGCTCGAGGCGGCCTGACGGAGAAAAGCATGGCGACCAGCGAAGGGGTGACTGCAACAGTGCATCGCGGCGGACAGCGTAGCGCGGCTGCGATCCTGCGCTCGCAGATGCGCAACATCGCGCCGTTCCTGACCCTGATCTGCCTGAGCGGGTTCTTCGCGATTGCGAGCCCCTCCTTCGCGACCCTCGACAATCTCGGCAACATCCTGACGCAGGTCTCCGTGACCGGCATCATCGCCGTCGGCCTGACCTTCGTGATCCTGTGCGCAGAGATCGATCTCTCGATTGCAGCCATCGCCAACGTCACCGGCATTGCGGTTGCCTATTTCACGCTGCAGGAGTCCTATGTGAACATCGCCAATGTCCCGCTGCCGGGCTGGGCGGCGATCATGCTGTCATTGGCGCTCTGCGCACTGCTCGGCCTCGTCAACGCGCTGGGGCTGACCGTGATCGGCATCCCCTCCTTCATCATGACGCTGGCGATGATGCAGATCGCGGCCGGCATCTCGGCGCTGCTGGTGCGCGGCCAGATCGCCTACAAGGTGCCCGACCTGGTCACGACGCTCGGTTCCGGCTCGATCGGCGGCATTCCATGGATCGTGATCGTCGCGGCGGTGATGCTGCTCGCCGGCCACCTGGTGCTCACCTACACCCGCTTCGGCCGCTACGTCTACATGGTCGGCGGCAATCGCGAAGCGGCCGAATATTCCGGCCTCAACGTCAAGCTGATCCTCGGCAGCGTGATGGTGATCTCCGCGGTCTGCTCCGGCATCGCCGGCATGCTCGGCGTGGCACATTTCGGCAGCGCGCAGCAGAACGAATTCGACACCTACCTGCTCGATTCGATCGCCGCTGTGGTGGTCGGCGGCACCAGCCTGTTCGGCGGCCGCGGCGGCATCGGCAACACCATTGTCGGACTGTTCGTATTGGGCGTGCTCAACAACGGCCTCGACCATGTCAACATCGACAGCTTCCTGAAGATCCTGATCCGCGGCCTGATCCTGCTCGCCGCGCTCGTCATCAACGTCTATGCGCAGCGGCTGCGTGCAAGAGCGGCGGAGTAGCGAACCGATGGCGTGCGGCGACATGAATCGCTGCACGCCATCGCGTCAATGCACCTCAGGAAAGATGATGGACTTCCTGCAGGCCGTAAACCGGCGTCGCAAGTCCCTCCTTTCGGGCCTTTAGCTGCAATGAAAGATACTGGGAATAGTGGCGCGACTGGTGCAGATTGCCGCCGTGGAACCAGAGACCTTCCTGTTGCGTCGGTTTCCACATGTTGCGCTGTTCGCCTTCCCACGGGCCAGGATCCTTGGTCGTGTTGGAGCCGAGTCCCCAGCATTTGCCGACCTTGTCGGCCACGTCCTTGGAGATCAGGTCCGCGGCCCAACCGTTCATCGAGCCGTAGCCGGTGGCGTAAACGATCAGATCCGCATCCAGCTCGCGGCCATCATCCAACAGAATCGAATGCTCCTTGAGCTCGCGAACGTTCACGCCGCTCACCAGCTTGATCCTTCCATCGGCAACGAGATCGCAGGCTCCGACATCTATGTAATATCCGGAGCCGCGGCGCAGATATTTCATGAACAGGCCGGACTCGTCGTCGCCGAAATCCAGCATGAAGCCGGCCCTTTCCAGCCGCTTGTAGAACGCTTCGTCCTTCTTACGAATGGCGTTGTAAATCGGGATCTGGAATTCGTGCATGATGCGATAGGGGAGCGAGGCGAAAATCAGATCCGCCTTGCGGGTCGTCATGCCTGAGGTGACGGCACGCTCGGAATAGAGATCGCCAAGGCCAATTTCCATCAGCGAGTCCGATTTCACGATGTGGGTTGACGAGCGTTGCAACATCGTCACATCGGCCCCGGCCTCCCAGAGCGCCGCGCAGATATCGTGCGCGGAGTTGTTGGATCCGACGACAACCACCTTCTTTCCCTTGTAGGCGTCCGGTCCCGGATGTTGCGACGAGTGCTGCTGCTCGCCCTTGAAAACATCCTGCCCCCTGAACTTCGGGATGTTTGCCTTGCCCGACATCCCGGTCGCCAGCACGAGCTGTTTCGGCTTCAGCACGATCTCCTTGCCGCCACGCTCGACGACGACCGTCCACTCCTTTGCCCTCTCGTCGTACTTGGCGGATTTGCACGTCGTGGAACTCCAGTAGTTCAGCTCCATGACCTTCGTGTACATTTCCAGCCAATCGCCGATCTTGTCCTTCGGCGCGAACACCGGCCAGTTCTCCGGGAACGGGATGTACGGCAAATGATCGTACCAGACGGGATCGTGCAGGCAGAGCGACTTGTAGCGCTTGCGCCAGCTATCGCCCGGCCGCTCGTTCTTCTCGATGATAATGGTCGGCACGCCGAGCTGCCGCAATCGTGCGCCAAGGGCGATGCCGCCCTGACCGCCGCCGACAATAAGGACGTAAGGTTGCGTCTTGATGCCGAGTTCGGCGGTCTCCTGTTCGCGCTTTTCCTTCCAGGTCTTGCGACTAGGGTCGCTGCCGTGCTCGGCCCCCATGGGCCGCATCGGCCCTTTCGGCTCCTCGTGGCCTTTCAGTTCCGTCAAGGTCGTGAGCAGCGTCCATATCAGCCCGTTCTTCAGCCGGATATGGCCGTAGCCACGCGCCACTTCGGTCTCGAATTCAAACCAACCATCCGCGACGCCGTCGGCTTCGCTCGCGGGATTGCTTGGATCCTGACGAAAATGGCGCGGTTTGATGCCGGCGAGCTGCGTCGTCAACATCTCCCGGATCTGGCCCTGGCCTTCCATGGTGCGCAGGTTCCAGGTGAAGGCCACGAGATCGCGCCAGTAGCAGTCGGCCTGAAACAGATTCACCGCGACATCAATCTCGCCGCTGGCGAGCGCGTCCTCCAGCTTACCGAGGGCAGCCTCCACCTTGGTGTGAGGGCTATTGTCCAGCATAGTCGTCTCCTCTCTCTTGTATTTGGTAATGTCAGTCAATGCGGCGCTCGCCATGCCTGGCGAGCGACCGCGCCTTTCGCAGAAGCTATTTCGTCAGATCGATCAGGATTTTCAGATGCTGACCGGCAGGATCGAGCAGCACGTCGAAACCCTCTCCGACCGCCTGATCCAGCGTGATCTTCTTGGTCACCACCTTCTTCGCCGGAAGCAGACCGGTGCTGATCAGCCTGATAACACGCGGCCAGTAATGCGTCGGATAGGCCCACGAGCCGCGTATATCGATGTCCTTGAAGGTGACCTGGAACCAGTCGAGCGGATTTTCGTGGGGATGAAGACCGGTCTGCACCACCACCCCCTGCTTCCGCACCGCGTCCGTGCAAGCTTTGAGAGCCTGCTCGTTGCCGACGCATTCGATCGCGACGTCGCAGCCGACATTGCCTTCGCTCAACGAGCGGACCACATCGCCGGGATTGTCGCGCTTCGGATTAATGGTGACGACGTCAGGCAAGATGGACTTGGCGAATTTCAGTCGCGCGTCGTTGATATCTGAAACGAAAAGCTGAGCAGCACCCGCCGCCCGCGCAGCCAGCAGCGTCAATATCCCGATTGGGCCCGCGCCGGTTACCAGCACGCTGTTGCCTGCCGTCACGCCACCGCGGTCGCAGGCGTAGACGGCCACCGCCGTCGGCTCGACAAGCGCAGCTTCCTCATCAGTCATCTCGTCCGGGATCTTCTCAACGTTATATTCGTTGAGCAGGGCATATTCCGCCATTCCGCCGGACACCCAGCTCAGCCCCGCCAATGCAAGTTGCGAACTGAGATGAAAGAGACCGCGGTCGGCGAAATAGTCGCCGGAGCGTGGCATGATCAACGGCTGAACCGATATGCGGTCGCCCGGCTTTACCGATGTGACGCCCTTCCCGACCGCTTCGACCACGCCGCCGAATTCATGACCGAGAACCTGCGGCCCGCTGGCGCCTGTAAACGGATGCGGTTCGACGGGGATGAAGATCGGCCCGTAAGCATACTCGTGCAGGTCAGTGCCGCAGATGCCGACGAAGCGGTTCCGGATCAGCACCTGACCTGTGGCAGGCGTTTCCGATGGTATTGGAATCGTATCGACACGCAGATCTTTGGCTGCATGAAATCGTAAGGCTTTCATTCTTTGCTCCTGTAAGTATTTGCGTTGGTGGTTTGCTGCATATGATCGCGAGTTGCCCAGTTCGGCGCCTCTCTCATCCTCACGGGACATCGTCCCAAGAGCCTGGCGTCCTCTGTCCCTTCCAGAGATAGGGCTCAGCCAGGCCGTAGCCGAACAGCATCGGAACGATGAAGGACCAGTGCGTGCCCATGTAGCCGTAGGTGAAGGCTTCACTGATGTTGCCGAAAACCGGCCCGATCAGGTCGAACAAGAGTTTCGTCACCAGATAGGCGAGCAACAGGCAAAAGCCGGACGCCGCCAATCCACCCCACGGCATGGGAATCTGGGAGAACGGCCAGTTGTGAATGGGGATCAAAACGCCATAGGTAACCGAGCAGGCGACCATGAACCACAGCAGCCAGTATTGATCGTCGGTGAAGTATCCGATGGACCAGAAATTCCCGACGCCGGGCTTAGCGGAATCCCACAGCCCCAAGTAGCGGCTGACCCATAGGCAGAGAAGCACGGTCAGGAAGAGGATCGCCATCTGCGTAAACCCGCGACCCGGTTGTTTCATCCCCCGCGTCCAGTATGCGAGGAGTCCCGTAGCGGCCCCCATCTGCACGAAGGGAAACCACCAAGCCGGTATCCACCTTACCACCGAGCTCGTGACGAGATAGGTGCAGAAGCCGATCAGAGCCAGCAGAATGAAAAACTGCCGGTACGGCGGCATACCCGCCACGATCCAGTTCCACCCGTGAATGAAAAGAACGCCAGAAAGAAGAAGATGCATCCGACGATCGGAAATATCCAATCGGCGCCAAGCCCGCTCCAGTAGATCGACTTTGCCGATAGCCAGCCCAAGACCCACGAAGCTGCAACGATGACAAATCCGCGCGCGAGATTGCTCTTGATTCGATCAAACGGCCAGCCGCAACATACGATCGACAGCAGGGCCCACCACAGACTGAGCAATTGCCAGGTGACGTTATCTAGCCAGAACATCTGGCTGATCTGATCGCTGCTCCATGGTCCGATCGGCATCGCCTTGACGATCAGGTTGACGATGAAACACGAAAGAATGGTGAGCCCGTAGACCAACGCCAATCCCTTGACCGACGAATTTAGCCGGAATGGCGCAACCTCGATCGCATACTGCATGTTTGTTTCCCTCCTGGAGCCTTTCCGGCGTTGATGGAATCAACGCCGGGGTTCTGGTTTTTGTTTTGATGCGGTTTCTTCGCGAACCGCTTTCCACAAACGCACTAGTGTCCCGAGTCCAGAGTTCGCTTCATTTCACGGCGTCGCCTTTGCTAGTCCTTTCATTGCAGCGACAGAAAACGCCGCTCCATTTGTCGCGGCGAGGCCCGACGCCTCAGCTCGGCGCGACCTCAGATAAGAACCATGCCTCCGTCGACGACGAGACTTTGGCCGGTCATGTAGTCGGATGCGGATGACGCCAGGAATCGCGCAACACCACAGAGATCGTCCGCCGCGGATGGACGCCCGAGCAAAATCCCGGCAGAGAACGTCTCGAAGGCTTCGTTGTCGCGCGAGGTCAACCCCTCGTCCTTGAAGCCCTTGTCGATGAGCTTCCACATGTCCGTCGCCACGACACCCGGACAGATCGCATTGACGTTGATCTTCTGGGCTCCGAAGGCGCGGGCCGCCGCCTGCGTCAACGCCACGACGCCGAACTTAGAGGCCGAATAGTGAGCCAGCGGCTCATAACCCTGCTTGCCCGCGATGGAGGCGGTGTTGATGATCTTGCCGCCGTGGCCCTGCGCGATCATCTGCTTGATCGCCTCCTGCATGCAGATGAGAACGCCAAGACCGTTGGTATCCATGACCCTGCGCCAATCCTGTTCGGTGATGGACAGGAACGGCTTCGTCTGCGCTATGCCCGCATTGTTGAAGATCACATCCAGCTTGCCGTGCGCCTTCACCGTCGCGGCGATCATGGCCTTGACGCTGTCGCGGTCGGTGACATCGACGCGGACGGCGATCGCCTTGCCGCCTGCGGCGCGAATTCCTTCCGCGACTGTCGAAGCATTGCCTTCGTCAATGTCCGCGATCGTCAGCAGTGCCCCATCCGCCGCAAGGCCGCGTGCGATGGCTTCGCCGATGCCGCGGCCGGATCCGGTCACGACAATCGCGCGCCCCTCGAGATCGAATGACATGAACATCCTCCCATTTGCTGTTGCACTCTTACGAATGCTTGCAAATGAAAGGAGCAATCGCCGTGCCAACGGCAAAACCCGAAGAAATCCTTCGTTTTCAGGTGAAACAGGGAGCGCTACTGTTGCAAGGCCTGCAACAGATGCCACACCTGTTGCAGTCTCACCGCGACAACGTCAGGTAGGTTGGTTCAAACCGTATCGTTTGATTTGACGATGAACGGTGGACCGGTCGACACCCAGCCTGCGCGCGGCTTCCGAAACATTCCCGCCGCAGGCCGCAAGCACCGTTTCCAGCATCGTTTTCTGCGAATGCGGTTCTTTCGCCTGTGCGACGCCGGTCGTTTTCAGCAAGGCCTCGGGAAGATCGTGAGGTTCGATGACTCCATTTTGGCAGAGCGCCGCGGCGACTGAGATAACATTGTCCAGCTCACGGATATTGCCAGGCCAGGCGTATGCCTCAAGCGCATCGAGCGCTGCCGGGGACACGGCCAGCGAGCCTTCCTTCGCCCGATGCCTCTCCACGATCTTGCCCAGAAGCCACGCAAAGTCAGATCGCCCTCGCAACGGAGGCAAGAAAAGCGTTGCGGCGTTCAACCGGTAAAATAAGTCCTCGCGAAAACGTCCGTCCTTCACGAGCGTTTCGATCATGCGGTGAGAGGCGGAGATCACGCGAACATCGACCGGCTTCGGACGGGTCGCACCGATCGGCATCAGCTCCTTCTCCGCGAGCACACGCAACAACCGGCTCTGGAGCGGTAGCGGCATGTCACCGATCTCGTCGAGGAACAACGTGCCGCCGTCAGCCTCTTCAATCAGACCCTTGCGGCCCTTGGCGTTGGCCCCGGTGAACGCCCCCGGAACATGACCGAACAATTCGCCTTCGATCAACTGCTCGGGAATCGCCGCACAATTGACGGCTACAAACCTGCCCGATCAGATCGCCGGACTGGCGCCAGTCGCGGCTCACGGAACGCGCCAAGATCTTGGCGCCACCATTGGTCATCCCGATGATGCGTCCAGATCCGTCGATGGAAATGGCCGCCTCGGGATCGACGTCCAGAAATTCCGGCGACCGGGCGAAGCGCAGCACCCACTCCCGGCTTGCCTGCGCCATCAAGTTGGCTAGCTCGATACGCCGCACGGTCGCCGTGACCAGGTGCAACGCGAGATTCTGGCTTGCCTTCTTGATGGGAGAACTCAGGAGCGAAATGTCGAGCACCGCCGCGAGCGCCCCCCGAACATCGTAGATCGGCGCAGCAGTGCAGGACAGCGGCGTGTGCGTATTATCGAAATGATCGGTTTGATGAATGCTTAGCGCATCCCCACTTTCGATGCAGGCGCCGACGGCACAGGTTCCCGCCCGGGATTCCGACCACTCGGAACCAAGATAGAGCCCCGCCTTGCGCAGATTATTGTCGAACAGCGGATCTCCAAGAAATTCGACCGTCACGCCCTGGCGATCCGAGAGCAGCAGCACATAATTTTGGCCGGCGACCTGCCGAAACAGGTTCTCAAGTCCAGACCGCGCGATCGATATGAGTTCTTCCGACTGCTGACGGTGTTCACGCAACTCGGTATCGGGCACGATATAGGCTTCGCAAGCCTGTGCCGGATCGAGCCGGTGTTGGTTGATGCAGCGCAGCCAGCTCTGCACAACAATATCATCACGGTTGGTTGCCGCGCCGAGACTGACGCTTTCGATTTCGCGGATATGGTCAGAATGCGAAAACATGCGACAATCCGGGCTGCCTCCCAACGGCCACGACCATATTTTCTCTTTTTCCCAGGCCGGGCAGTCTGCACGAGTTTGGTCGAATGTAAACCTGCTTCCAGCGGGATCAGCTCGCGTCAAGCGCCTGTGTCCGCTGCATCGCACAGCAGCATTTTCAAACAGATCCGGACCGGTCACTGGACTAGCATTACAGTTGTTTTTTTAGTGGGTTTCTGAATCCATGGGCAACCATGATTCGAAGATCGTGGACGCAGGCAGCGTCGATTGAGGAGACGCTTGCGTTGTGGGCGGCGTCGCTTCGGGAGATCAAGAAGCGGATACGTCCGTTGTTCAG
>NZ_JBVAPG010000340.1:0-3286 GCF_055413685.1 Bradyrhizobium sp. LeoA1Lang
CTCGACAACACCAGCTCGACGGTCTGGCGCTTGTATTCTTCGGTAAATGACCGACGTTGACGTTCCATTCAACACCTCCGGGCTCAATGAGCCTACTACAGGTGTCCACTCATTCGGAGGAGGTTCAAGTTTCTCCAAACCAGTTGGCGTTCAGCTATGGCTGATTTTCCCCGGACAGCCCTGCGGAAGCGGGGGGCATCGTGGTCGGGGAGCGCTATCGCGTCGATCGGAATGCGGTCGCTGATCAGTCCTTTCGCGCTGACGACCCTGAGACATGGGGCGCCGGCGGCAGGTCTCCCCTGCTCTGCTTTGATGGGTCGTTTGGCTCCTCGCACGGCATCGTGTTCGCTGGTTCGGGCGGCTTCAAGACGACATCCGTGACGGTGCCGACAGCGCTCAAATGGGGCGGCGGATTGGTCGTCCTCGATCCTTCCAACGAGGTCGCGCCCATGGTCACGGGACACCGGCACGGCGCCGGTCGCCAGGTCTTCGTGCTCGACCCGCGCTCCTCGGCGATCGGCTTCAATGTGCTCGACTGGATCGGCCAGCACGGCGCAACAAAGGAAGAGGACATTGCCGCCGTCGCCTCATGGATCATGACCGACAATCCGCGCCAAGGCTCGGCGCGGGATGACTTCTTTCGTGCCTCGGCGTTGCAACTGCTGACGGCGCTGATCGCCGATGTCTGCCTGTCCGGTCATACGGAAAAGACGGATCAGCAGCTGCGCCAGGTCCGCGCCAATCTGTCCGAGCCGGAGCCGAAGCTGCGCCAGAGGCTTCAATCGATCTACGACAACTCGGAATCCGGATTCGTGAAGGAAAATGTCGCGCCCTTCATCGCCATGACGCCGGAAACGTTCAGTGGCGTCTACGCCAATGCGGTGAAGGAAACCCATTGGCTCTCCTATGCCAACTATGCCGCACTGGTGTCCGGGTCTAGCTTCGCGACGACCGAGATCGCGGAAGGTCGGACGGACATCTTCATCAATCTCGACCTGAAGACGCTGGAGAATCATGCCGGCCTCGCCCGTGTCATCATCGGCTCGCTGCTCAACGCGATCTACAATCGAAATGGGGAAGTGACTGGCCGCACCTTGTTCCTGCTCGATGAGGTCGCTCGCCTCGGGTACTTGCGCATTCTCGAAACCGCGCGCGACGCGGGTCGCAAATACGGCATCACCCTGCTGATGCTCTACCAGTCGATCGGCCAGATGCGCGAGGCTTATGGCGGACGTGACGCCACCAGCAAGTGGTTCGAGAGCGCGTCCTGGATCTCCTTCTCGGCGATCAACGATCCCGAGACGGCGGATTACATCTCGAAGCGTTGCGGTGACACGACGGTGGAGGTTGATCAGCTGAGCCAGTCCTCGCGGATGTCGGGTTCCTCCCGAACGCGGTCCAAGCAGCTCGCGCGACGGCCGCTCATGCTGCCGCATGAGGTCCTGCGGATGCGGACCGACGAGCAGATCATCTTCACGGCCGGCAATCCGCCGCTACGATGCGGGCGGGCCATCTGGTTCCGGCGCGACGACATGCGGGCGCGCGTCGGCGAGAACAGGTTCTACCGGAGAGAAGCTGGTGGGCGTAGCTGATGGTCGTGAAATGCGGTAATGACCCGCGAGAGGATCGTCACGCGAATGCGCGGAGACCGCTTGCGGGCTCTGGGAGCGCCGTTCCCGGCGGCGCGAGTAGAGCCGTCCCGAGAGGGCTCGCCCGATCCTTCATTGATGAAGGGAGGACACATTGTACGCGCGAAGTTGGGCTGCCATAGGTCGGCTCTTAATCGGAAATCGGCAAGACCATCACCGGACAAGTCTCGAGGTGGTCAGAAGCAGGATCGGGCCTTGAAGGACGCGTCAAAAGCAGCGTCAAGCGACTATCGCCACGGCCGGGGGGCAAGTCCAGGTGACATCGATTCGGGAAAGAAAAGCAGATGAGCGATAAGACCGGTCTTGAAAGCAAAACCGTTGAAGCGATACGACATTATCGCGAGGCCCTCGCACTGGTGGAAAACCTGGAACGAGAGGACGCTTGCGCCCATCGAGCGCTGACGCGCACGCTGCTCGATTTGGAGCGTGCCCTGCGAGACGAAGCGGCACCGCATCTCAAGAACAGCCTGTTTGAGATTGGCTCCGCAGCGGTTTCGCGGTCGGACAAAACGTGGACCGACCTGGTCGAGGCGACCTCGAGATTGGAGTCCGCCCGCCTAACTTTGGCTCTCCTGGAACGGCAATTGGGATATATTCCAGAAGTCTCGCTGGGGGCGGATCACGAGTAGTCCCAGGCGAGGGAGTCTCGCACGATCGGAACCTTTCCCGATCACTTCAGAGCGGCGGCATCCCCTCCGACGGACCTCCGACGGGTTCGCGTTCCAGCCAAAATCCCGTCGGCTGAAACCGGACCCTCACTGCGTCCTCGTGTCTGGGATCGCCGAGGTGAAGGGCACGAATCGAGACCTTGCCGGCTTCCAAGCCTTCCAATGCACCACGCAAGCGCTTTCCTGCCGCTTCGTCGCGTCCACCCATGCAAGGATAGACAGCGACGGCGCCAATCGATGAGGCCTCTGACCTGCCACTGAACTTTCATCCAGCAGCGGTTAGAGTCTCAGGGTTTTGTACGCCAAGTGGCGCGGGTGGAGCAACGGACGATCGGCGGAGCTGGTCGGGGTTGCGCAGCCGATCGTCCGTTGCGGTGAGGTGGGCGGCATAGGCCGCAGGGGTCAGGTATTTCAGCGACGAGTGAGGCCGCCAGATATTGTAGTCGGCGACCCAAGCCGCGATCTTGGCGCGGGCGTCATCCAGATCGAAGAACAGGGTCTCGTTGAGCAGTTCATCGCGCATCCGGCCGTTGAAACTCTCGATGAAGCCGTTCTGCATCGGCTTTCCCGGCGCGATAAAGTGCCAATCGATGACCGTGTCCTTGCTCCAGGCGAGCATGGCGTTGCAGGTGAAGGGGGATTACATCTTTCGCGACTCGGACGAGGCCGGCACCGAGATTGTCTCCATCATGTTCGAGATGAAGAACGAGAGCGATAAGACCGCAACGAAGAGCAAAAACGAGGACTTTCTCAAGGAACTCGACCGGGATCGCACCGAGAAAGGCTGCGAGTATGCCATCCTGGTCTCACTGCTCGAACCTGACAGCGGACTCTACAACGCTGGTAGGTGCCGTCCGAAAAGCGGTTGGAATTGAAAGTGGCGTAGTCTCCGGGGTGATCAACCTCGAATCACCCGGCGTTGACGCGCCGGGCTGGAGACCACGCCATGACAAGCGTTACCACGAAGGC
>NZ_JBVAPG010000341.1:0-3269 GCF_055413685.1 Bradyrhizobium sp. LeoA1Lang
GCGCCTACCTGAAGCTCCAGGCTGCCACTGAGATGACAGGAGGTCGATTCCACCGAATTAGAAGCTCGGCGGCCACGAAATGCGCCAGTGCGCTCCAAGTTGCACCATTTTCACACGGCCTGGGCCACAAGCCGACTCTCAGTGATGACCGTGTGCGCTAGACAATGTTTGCGCGCGACAGGGGCCAATGTAGCTTTGATAGTCGCCGGTCATCGCGAGGTCGTAGTGAACGGCGGGATGCATGGTTCCGAGCATCGCAACAATGACAAGGATGCCCAGTCCGAATGCTGTCTCGATCGCGCTGTTGTGGATCAGTTGACGAAGCGCGTTGGACGATTGCTCGTTTCCAAAGGAAGCGAGCTGCGGCGTCAGGCGAAACCGGTTGATAGCAGCGAAGACGAGCATCACCGCGAACATCGCGACCTTGAGCGTCAGCACGCGCCCATATTCGGTGGCGACGAGCCCGTGCAGGGAGCCGACCAGGATGGCGGCGTTGATAATGCCGCTGAGCATGAGGATTGCTACGCTGACGATGCCCAACGTCGAAAATCGGGCAACGACATTGCGAGCGAGCGACATTGCGTTGTTTCGATGGGCGATGGCCAGGAACAAGCTCAGTGCCACCAAGCCGCCGATCCAGGCCGCGGCGGCAATCAGATGGAGCGTATCTGCGGCGAGGTGCAGGTAGCCCATCGCTCCAAGTGTCGAGCCAGCGTGACCAGTCCAGGCGAGACTTGCGGCGAAACCGAGCGCCGCCGCAAGCGCTAGCCACTCCGCGAATGCCACGCGATAACATGCAAGGCAGGCCGCCAGACCGATCGCAAGGCCCAGGCGAATTGTCGTGACCTGGCCGAACTGCGTTTCATTGATCACCGTCGACAATACGTCCGTGCTCATGGCCTCATTCGATGGCAGTCCGCTCATCGACCCCGCCTGCAGCAACAGCCAGATCGCCCCGGAGATCGTCGCGGCAGCAAGAGCAAGCCATAGGACCCGAAGCGTTTGGGTCTGGAGTCGATTGGCGATGCCTTCCTCCGAACGCAAAACGGGTTTCGCGACCACCATCCGGAAAACCAGCGTTCCGGTCATAGTTGCCGTCGCCGCGAAGTGGATCGCTCGCGTCGCGATCATGGGCGCCCCTGCTGCGGACCAGTCCATCGGCGCCTCGCGCGGCCTATTGGCCGACCAGGAAGCTGAAGCTGCCATCGGTCGTGTGGGTGTCCACGGACAGCACGCGCCAATTCACGTGGTACGCGCCAGTGCCACCCGGCTTTAGCGCGACCGACATCTGGTTGCCACTGACACGAGCCTTGCCGGTGTCGACGCGCTGCCCGGCCGGGCCGGTTACGGTGACGGTGCTGAACGCCGGCTCCAGCTTCTGCGTGAACCAGAGCGTCACCTCGCGCGGAGGGCTTGCGACCTTGTTGCCGACGCGGGGCTCGGCGTGGTCGAGGAAGGCGTGAGCGGCCGCCTCGCCGGTCGCGAGCAATAGCAAAAGCAGACTCAGAGTTGGGCGTCGCATGGATCAATTCCTTGGAAAGGGGCTGGCGGGCTGGACCGCGGGACCGAAGATTGGTCTTCCAATTCCATGAGGATCAATGTCGTCGAGGTAGAGATGCAGTTGGGCGATCACGCCGACATTGGTGCCGCTTTGCCTGTTGATCGGGATTAGGGCTTCGACACCGACCTGGAATTTGTTCCCGACCCAAAGGACTCCGGGGTTGATGGTCCCGGTCGTCTTCGTGCCCGAGGTCAACGTGTTCGACACCGGCGTCTGCAGCGTCGCTTCGACCAGTGGGATCAGGTGATTGACGAATTCCGGCAGTCCGAGGTCGATCACCGCGGACCTCAGATAGGGCATGCTGTATTGGATCGTTGCGCCCCAGTTCAGCACCCGGGGATTGAACTCCGTGTCGGCCGTTATCTCGCCGATGTCTGGATCGAACCCGAATGTCGTCGTGGAGCGCCTGCCCGGTATGGCGTAGCCGACCTGTCCGGTAACAGCGACCGGTCGCAGCCATGACAGGGTGTCGGGTAGATCGCCAAAGCCTTTGCCGAACCAGATCGTCGGCGTGTAGGTGTTGAACGGATCGGCGCCGACGCTGTCGGCGCCGGTGCCGCCCCATTCGATGCTCAACCCCACCGACATGACGAATTCATGCGCGGGGTCCTTGAAGACGCGGTACTTGAACGTGGTTTCGAGGTTTTGAAATCCGTGCGCGCCCGTTCCGGTGGGCCCCCCGGGTGGACTAAAGACGCTATAGGTCGACCCGATCGAGATCGCAAAGGCCTCAGTGATCCGCTTGGAAAATTCACCGGAGAAATCGCGCTGTCGAAACGACGGATCGTCGCCGGTCTTGAAGCCGGATACCGTCGGTAATGAAAGCTCGTCATTCACGCCGGGATCGTCGATGGTGAGCGTGGCCGGAAAGAAGCGGTTGCCGACGATTTCATGGGCCGCGCCTCCGGAAAGAGGAATAAGCGCGATCGCTGCGCCCCATAGGCCCGCTCGCACGTGACAGATGGACATGGAAGGTCTCCGCGAGTTTGATGTGCAAACGCAGCGGCCATGGGCCGCCATGCTTTACGCAAATCGCGGGGGTGCACGCGCCTGGGTATTCGAGCCGATGCGGGACGCTACGCGCGTCAGTTCTTTATCGGCCCAAAGAATTGGCCTGAACTGACGGAGGAGCACAACGAGGGCGACAGGCCTCGGCGCATCAACGGCGGTCCCTGCATGGGCTACGCAGATCGCGCAAAGACCATCGTGAGCATGTTGCTCGCGATCCTGATCGCCGGAGCCGGTGGTTGCGTCACTATGGCAAATGCCGGCTGATTGCAGCGGATCGGCAATCGCGATGCCCGCGGCCCAGCATGCCGCGATCGGCGCCACGATCTGCATCGCCAGCGCGAGCAGGACGATCGGAAGAAATCCCTGTAGCCGTCGAGACATCTTGTCCACCCACGACGAAGGCTACCACCGTGCTGCGTCGGGGTCGAGCCATCCGGACCAGCGTACGGCGCAATCCGTCTTAGCGATCAGTCCGAACGGACGATCTTTACGGGCCGAAAGAGCCATTCGAGAATGGCCGGTCGTGGGGGGGGGGGGGGGGGGGGGGGGGGGGGGGCGGGGCGGGGGTGGGGGGGGGGGGGGGGGGGGGGGGGGGGGGGGGGGCGGGGGCGGGGGGGGGGGGGGGGGGGGGGGGGGGGGGGGGGGGGGGGGGGGGGGGGGCGGGGGGGGGGGGCGGGGGCGGGGGGGGGGGGGGGGG
>NZ_JBVAPG010000342.1:0-3195 GCF_055413685.1 Bradyrhizobium sp. LeoA1Lang
GACTGCTGATGCATTGCGATTGATGGCCTTGACACGAACCATCCCATGTGAGGTTCTGGCTGGCTGGTTACCCGCCTCGATACGCCGCCCTTCTCAGGCCGTCATCACCCAGATTCCGCCATAGCTCCGTGCCAGCGAGTACTGGGTCTTCTTTCCCCAAACGGCCTCGAACGCTCAGATGAATATGCTAAGAAGCGTCGGGCTCATGCCGAGCAGAGACTCACCGACAACCTTCTCCATTATAGGTGTCCCCCACACAGCCGAATGGCGAGATGAGGATTTCGTTCGTATCAACCCGTCGCTGGACCCTAGCCTCTGGCCTGGATACTCGGGTGAGGATTCACCCACTGGGTAGACGTTCCACAGCAGCTCGCGGCAGGGCCATGCGCCTCCCCGCGAAAACAGACCTTCGGGATGTCGCCGACGGCAGCAGCGCCTGGCGACGTCCCTCCTGGGCGTCGACGATCTTGGCTATCTTAGCCTCGCGCCAAGATAATTGTACCCGGTCAATTAATTATGCGTCCTTTCAGAGATCTGGTCAGGCAGTCGGCGCGGCCAGGACATTCCAGCTGAGAACGGCCCACATCATCCCCGCAACGTTCCGAGTCTCAACCGGCAGGGGTTTTGAAGGCACCTCGAGCGGACTTCGCAGCGAGTGAAACGAAGTTGATGCCGGTGATGGCGCCGACGTCCTAGTTCTTCAGCCAGTCGCAGCGCCGGTAGAACTCGATCGGCATGTGTCCTCGCGCCGTCAGCGACTCCTCCAAGCCCCCATTGGTGAGGCGGGCATGCCCGTGCTGCGAGCTGGTTGTGGAGCGCGTACCCGTGCCCAAACCCGCTGGGCCTTGGGGTTGCAGTCCAATCGAGTTATTCAGCCACGTCCAACAGGATAGAGACGAACGCGCGGTCCTCTGTCCGTTTCTTGCAACTCGGCCCTATAGGGTACACCTTCGATGAGGATATGCGTTGGACGGCCCGCGCTCGGCACGAGACCCTCGTCGTCCAGTGCTTGGACGAGCTCTAGTGGGGCGAAACGTTCGCGGTTGTGATCCCAATGCCCCTCGCGGATCACAGGCGCGAAATCCAGTCGCTGCTGATGGCATGGCCTGGCAGACGACGATGCCCTGGTTTCATCCATCTGCCCAACTTGGGAGTGATGGACGAGAAGAACGTCGCGGGGCCCTTCCGGCCCCAGCTCGGCCGTGTAGGGCTCACGGTTGATGGAAAAACGTGTGATTGGGACGAAGTGGGTCGGCGGGAGCCCGCTGTAATCAAGTATGTCGATCAAGACGTCCGAGGCCCGTCGGGAGCCGTGCTCCCAGTCCGAATCGACGAGAGGCCCGATGTCCCGTACCTTATGATGGTTCGCTGATAATGGGTCGATTGGATCCATGACGATACAGGGCCTGCGCAAATCTGCGGAGTTACGCGCCGGACCAGTGTACGGGGCGGCAGAGATTTCAGCGCGAGCCAAGACTAATCTTGCAGGGGCTAGCTGTCGAAAACCTGACGAGTGTCACAAGGAGCCAATGGCGACCGTGTTGGTTTCCTCCGGAAGGTGCGGCGTCGGTCGTCTGCTGAAGAAGAGCTGGTGATGGTCGAAGACAAGGAGCCGCGCTGAACCTGGAGGACTGCCTATGAAACTGCACCGCTTCCGTGACACTTGGACGTCGTCTTCGGTGACATCGATGCAAGCTTTCGGACTTTTGCAACCGAAAAGCTTGCAATTTCATTCCCGGCCTTGACCTGGGCCTACCCGACGGGTCCGACCTTTTCGCAATTGATCGTATCGATGTGCGGGTAGTGTGTGTATCGACGCGCGCCGTTTCCATACTTAGCCCTTGGGCGCGGATCGCGCGAGCCTTCGCTTGGTCGAGGCGTCGGAGCGGCGGCCGGGAGCTCCTTGCAGCTATCAGGCGGGTTTCCGCGTTTCAGCATCTTCCGAAACACGGCATACGCGTCATTTGCGCTCTCATAGGCGGACAGGGTCGAGTCATCGTTTACCCAGGCGAGCACGATAACCTTTGCAGTTTCCCGATTGGTGGTATCGAAAGAAAAGGCGGAACTGCTGCAGGAATTGAGTGCCTGTATTCGTCGCCGAGCGTGGCGCCCTGCCGGTAGACATCACGAGTGGGTCGCTCGGGATATCTTCGAGCGCCAGCTTGAGGACGGCGGCGAGAAGCTCCGCCATGCGCTTCTTATATCCCTTAAGATCCTTGTTTTGCGCTTTCTCGACGGCCGCGATCATCGCCTCGAGCTGGTCGAGAAATAGCGGGTGCGCGTAGATCATCCAACCATTGATCTTGGGGTTATCGTCGCTCACGCCTCGTCATCTCGGAGAGCCGAGTTGAGATCGACCTTGACGCCTTTGACGAGGGCCTTGCCGCGCGCGAGCAGCGACTTCGGTACGGGCCGAATCCGCGCCCGCTGATCGGCCATGGTCTCGTGCAAGCAATTTAAGAAACTTGCCGATCACTGGATCGCCCTCGTCCGCGCGCGCTTGCTTCTTGGCTATCACGACGGTCCCGTCGGAGAGGCCGCGGAACACGACCTGGTCGCGCTTGCCCAACCCCAGGATCTTACGGATGGGTACCGGCACGGTTGTTTGGCCGCGCTCCGTGATTGTCGCGGGATTTCAAGGATTTCGGCCGTCTTGGTCACGGTCCGCTCCCATAATCTGCCCCCGGCAATGCATTTGCATTGTAGGTCAAGAGACGTCAGATTGCGAGGGAATGGGACCGCGAGAAGATCGACAATGAACGCTACACCGTGGCACGCTGGAGGAGGACTTCGCCCACCACATGCGAATGCCATCCCAACCAAGCGAAGGAGAGGATCTCTCAACGGCTCAGGTGCAGTCAGTGCAGAGAATCAGACCATAGGGCGCGTAGACTGAGCCTGAGAGAGCAAGGTCGGTCACAGGCCCGCCGCTTGTTACCCATGGTCATTCCCTAGTACCCACTTTTCATAGAACGTGAGTCGTGATTCAAGATCGGGATGATTCCCGAAGCAAGAGAAGTCCGCGTTTCGCGGAAGGAGCGTCTGGAGCTAGAAGCCCGGTGCCGCTTGCCGCGAACGTTACAGCGTGATCTGAAGCGTGCCCGGATTGTTCTATTGGCCGCGGAAGGCTGCAGCACGCGTGCGATAGCCAAGACAGTCGGCGTGCAGCCGCGGATCGTCAGCCATTGGCGGCAT
>NZ_JBVAPG010000343.1:0-3093 GCF_055413685.1 Bradyrhizobium sp. LeoA1Lang
CGACAACACCAGCTCGACGGTCTGGCGCTTGTATTCTTCGGTAAATGACCGACGTTGACGTTCCATTCAACACCTCCGGGCTCAATGAGCCTACTACAGGTGTCCACTCATTCGGAGGAGGTTCACCACTGCCTATGCGAGCACGCCGGACAGACGAAAAGCTGCTGACTTCCGGGTGGCTCAGCAACGACCTCGATCTTGTCTCCTCGTGGGGCAGTACCGACCGCCAATGAAATAAATTCTCTGCAGTCTTCGTTTTCGCAATATAGGCCCGAGTTTTTGGCACCCACAACGCCCCTCGTTGCATTCAGCGGCTCCTTTAGGCTGGTCATCAGATGTATTCGGTGAATGGTCATGGATGCGCCATCGGGTAGGCAGGTAAACTAACCCTCCTCGGGGCTATGCATTCAGCCAGAAGCCTTTGCCCTCGGTGCGAGTTGACCTCGGCCAAGCCTGATCGTTCCTAAAAGCTGCCGAGCTTTCCCGCACTTCGATGCGCCGGCGAACGACGGGCAGGGAGTCTCGCGTTCATCTAACACAGGTAAAGGAATCACTCCTCAAAGTGCGAGATGCTATTTATTCCCAGAAGGGAGGCGCATATGGTTGTTTTCAACAAAACCGGGTCGATGAATAATTTTCAATCCTTGCTCATCTCCGTTGATAGGCTGGAACAGAAGAGAGCAGAGCTGCTTGCACTTCGAGAAAAGGTGTCCAATGCGGAACGTGCCATCCAGCGGCTACTAATAGGTTTCCCAAAAGAAAAGGGATGGCTGGCCGTTGGGCCGAACGAATTTCAGGACGCCATAGCGAGTGCGATCGCGTCCGGCATTGGCGTGCGTGGTCCGCCGGATCGTAGTCGGTGAAGCTATTCGCATCTAGTGAATGCCATCATTGTGGTAGCTGCCTTGTCATTATGAACAGGAGGCGTTTCGAATGAGGCGCCCGCTCGACCACGTTGCTGCGGAGCGGCACCGACCCCGGGCTATCCCGGAGGCTCCCCGTTCCAGGCCTTGCGAGCACTAAGTTGTTTATTCTGGGAACCAATTTATTAGCCCGCGTTAACTTGCATCACCGGCAACGATCGTAGGGCGCTGGTGACTGAGAGTGTAGCGCTCCCGCTGTTTCGGCCGGAGCAGTATTTAACTGCCCGTTCCGGCGTGTCTGGAGATGCCGATGACGGGAATTTTGACGACTGCTCTCATCACAAAATTGACGATGTCGAACTCCTTGGATGGAGACGACATCCAGGCAATCCAGCATTTGCCAATCCGAAGCAAAAGTCTCCGCGCGCTCGAGGTGATCGTGGCCGATGGTGCTCGTCCGACAGAATGCTGCCTCCTCGCCGAGGGTTTTGGCTTTCGTTCGAAGACGACCTTCGACGGGCAGCGGCAGATTCTTTCGTTGCACATCCCAGGCGAAATTCCCGACCTGCAAAGCCTCCACCTCGGGATCATGGACCATGACTTGGTGGCGCTAACGCCGTGCACCCTTGGATTCATCTCGCATGACGCGATGTGGCAAATGAGCAAGGAGCGTCCGAAGGTGGCAGCGGCTCTTTGGCGGGAAACGTTGATTGATGCGGCCATTTTCCGGGAATGGATCGTCAATGTCGGGCGCAGATCGGCAACTGCCCGGATGACGCACCTTTTTATCGAGCTTTACCGAAGGCTCGAAGCCGTAGGCCGAGCCAAGGATGGTGGATTTGAACTACCGGTCACGCAGTCAGTGCTTAGCGACTGCCTCGGCTTGTCGACGGTGCATGTCAACCGAGTGCTGCAGGAGCTTCGGGGGGATGGGCTTCTGACAGTCGATCGAGCGAACTTTCGCCTTCTCCAACCCGAAAAGCTGGAGGCTTTGGCGGGGTTCGATGGCACCTACCTGCATCAACGCCCGGGCCTCTAGGGCTGATTGGATTCAATCCTTCTAGCGGACACATCGATTCGAAAGATTGAACTATGGCCCCTTTTGACCTCAATCGACCACTCGGGCGATCCATCAAGGTCGAGCGACGACTCGATATCACGCACGGTTCTTAGCGCCTGCTCCCAAGCAGCGTTGTCATCCCGCAGTTCCTCACCTTTCGGGTCTCGGAAGGGATGGCCGTTCGAAATATGAAAGAAGTAGCGCGGCATGATGAACGCGTGAACGCCCCCAGCGGGGCTTTCGTTCCTATGCCGATTAGGCAAACAGCTCGGCGCCTTCAGGCGTGATCTTCATGTAGGTGCTCCTGCACCGGCTCGATAGCATGCGCCAGTTCGCTTCCTCCGGGTCGGCGTAGGGGCTCGTCGACGTACTTCATGCGGCCAGCCTGTCTTCCTTATCGGGGCCGCGCATGATGATCTTCAGGGCGTCGTCAGGCAGCGGCCGTTGGAGCGCCTTGGCCACATCCCATGGCGCGCGCAGCCAGACGTCGCGCTCCTCGTCCGTCGTCAGGATCACCGGCATCGCCTTGCGATGGATCGCCGGCCGACAGCGGCACGAAGTCAACTACGAATCCAAGAAGACCCGTAAATCGGCCGCCGCCGTGAAGAAGGCAGTGAAGAAGGTTGGCAACAGCCGCAAGCGGGTGGAGAAGCGGCTCGCGCGCAAGAGATAGGAACGGCCCGGCGTACAGTGCCTTACGAGCGCGTCCTAACCGCGCCAATTCGAACGGCCCAGCCAGCCGTCGACCTCTGGGCCTCAGCTTCCACTTTGCTGAGACCCTTCTTACACGAGGCACGAGCGTCCCAAGTCGAACTCGATTGCATCTTTTTCCCGACATGCGGGAACGGAGGCATTGCTGATTTCGTTCTATCGCCAGGCGAATCCGGTGCGATGGCGATGGAAGATATGCTTCAACTTGTCTTGGTTGTTGTCTTTGCCGCGGTGTTGCTGGCGACTAGCCAAGCGTTTACGCATTATCGATCGTCAAGAAACGCCGACGTGCCTGCTGCTGCAGTGATCTTGCGTGCGGAGAGACCGGCGTTCCTGAAATGGACCCCGATTGTGGGACCACGTGCTTAGTTGGAAGGGGCTGCTCCGTTTGATAGACGGAGCGCATGATGACGACAAAGACGAGACGCAAGATCGACGCGGCACTGAAGGCAAAGATCG
>NZ_JBVAPG010000344.1:0-3054 GCF_055413685.1 Bradyrhizobium sp. LeoA1Lang
TCGATGGATGGCAGACCCTCGCCACAAAACCCATCGATCAGCCGATTGACCTCGCCGCCTGAAACGATACTTTCACGTTACCCGGAGAACGCGCCAAGCAAATTCCAACCGCGTTCCGGACGGCACCACGCCGACCGAATGCCGCCCTTTCTTGGGAAAGCCAGTGTCATCGATGATCCAAGCTTCAATCGGGCCGTGCCGCTCAATCTTCGGCTGCACCATCTCCCGAACCTTGGCCAAGACCTTCTCGTCCGACCATCCGCCCGTACCCACGAAATGAAGCAGCGATTGATGCTGGGCTGCTGTGCGCTCCGGCGACGTGATCGCCGCCATCGGCTCTACGCTCTTGCGCTCACCAGGCAGCATCAGGCCAACACAGTAATCGCGCAGCGGCTTCGCCCGATCCGCATGTCCGATGACGCTCACCAAGCCGTCCACATAAGCCGCAAATCGCGCTTCACTTCCATCCTTGCTTCGGCTACCCATTTCAAAGTCCTCTCACCTGAGTCCTCTGGGTAGCTGATTCACCCTCAAATACGCCCGCGACTTTCTGACTCAGTAAGACTAGCAGTTTGCTGAAAAACTAGGAAAGCTTTGGATTTTCTTTCGCTCGCGGTTCGTTGCTCGATCGGTGTGACGACGTTAAGGGCGTAAGCTCACGCCGGCTTGGCTAGGCTGCAATCAGTTTGGGGATGCGGATCAGGTTGTAGGCGGTCAGATTGAGCATGAAGTCGGCGGCGACGCGGCCGATGCCGCGATGTTTGGTCTTACGTATGGTGCCGTGCTGCTTGCCCCATCCGAAGATGCACTCGACCATCGCCCGGCGTGATTGCGACATGCCGTACCCCGGATGCCGCGTGGTTCGTTCATCGATGGCGCTGTTTCGGGTCTTGCCGGTTTTGGTGACGGCCAGGTTCTGCGTCACATGCGGTGTCACGTTGAGAGCGCGAACATCGGCGACATGATCGGCTGTATCATACGCCTTGTCCTCGCCGGCCGTGATGCGGCGGCCGGCAGCTTTACTCTTTGGCCATCGGCACGGACGCCCATGATGACAAGCAGCAGCATCGATGTTGCCTTGCGGTCGAGCCGCACGCGCACCACGGTGCCGTCGAGGATCAGACGGACGATCGGCTCCTCGGCGAGCGAACGGGCGTTCCAGGCGTCCCAGTCGCTCTTCACTTTGCGCCACACCCGGCTCACCGTGTCCTTGCCCACGCTGCCTGCGAACAGCGTGCTCAGCGCGCGCCGGACCCGGCGGGTGTTGGTGCCCGCCAGGTAGCTGCCGGCGATCAGCGCGTCGGCCGCCAGAGTGCGCCGCTGGTAGGTTCTGAATGTCCCGCTCCGCCACTCGGTGGTCGTGCCGTCCGGCTGCTCCAGCCGCGCACGTGGCACCGTGATCTGGGTCTTGCCAAAGGTGCCGGTCAGCGATCGCTCGCGGCTGCCGTGCCGATGGCCGACGACGGGCTGCGGCTCCGCATCACTGGCACAGATCAACCGGCCCCTGCTTCTCTGATTCTTCAGTTGCGTCAGCACGGCTTACTGCCGAGTTCGAACCAGCGACAGACGACCATCGAGATCAATAGTGTGCCGTATACAGTCGTGCGGGTCCGGGAGGACCACGGGACATTCGCCTTTTCCGTAACCGGTATGTTCCGCCGCCGCAATCTGGCAGGGCCGCGCCGTGAGCAGCCCGCGCGGGCAACGCTTGCACGCTGGGCGAAACCATAATTAGCGGGGACTATAGCTGCCGACCGATATCGAACTGGGGAGCCGCGACCGAGCAGCAATTGTGGGCAATGGAAAGGTACGCTTTACGCGTACCAGCGGACCATCCCACGCTAGTACGCGCCTATTCGAACGCCAGCGCCGAGCTCGCCTCCCTGCGATGCGATCCAATAGGCGTTGAGGCTGCGAGCGTATTCGCGACCGCGACGACAGACTTTCCGACGACAGACTTCCCACGGCGGCTAGCGGGACCCCCTCCGCTCTTCTCCTGCAATGAACCGACGTTGCAACGCTTACACACCGCGTCGTTATGGCCAAGAAGCTGCGACGCATCGCATAACCGGAACTATGCGGCGACCATGTGCGGAGCTGGCCTTGCCGATCGCGGATGAACCCAACGCGTGAGCGCTCGGTCGGTGTAGTGAATGGACTCGGTGCGCTGACGCACACCGTTCCAATCACCTTCCTGCTTCCATCCGGTGCAAACTTCGCAACTGTTCGGGGGCCACCTCATCCACGACGGGCGGAACGGCGTGGACTCACTCGACATCGTCGTCTCCGCCGTCTTCCTCGATGGGCGCGTCTACGGCTGGCGGCTCGGGGTGGGGCTCTTCCTCCGCGCCCACGACGGGCTCGTAGGACTTGATTTCACCCAATGCTTCAAGGATCAGCCGCTCGACCTCGTTGACGAGCTTCTTCGTCTGCTCGGGAGTGCCGACTTCGAGATGGATCGCAGGCCGCACCTTCGAGGGAATGCCGAGCAGACGCGCCCTCGCGTTCGCGATCTCATTCGAGAGGACTTTGGCGATCATATCGATGGGGCGCACCAATCCCATCTACCTCGCCAGTTCCAGTTCAGCCGTCTTTGCGCGCGCGATCTCGTAACGCAGCTTGGCCTTGTCGATGGTGATGTTCTCTTCGCCGTCCTTCACGGACGCGGCGGTGTGCGCCTTGCGCTCTGCTCGCTCGCGCGCCAGCAACCACTTCAGAACTTCTTCGGTATCGAACTCGAGCTGCTTTGCGCGACTGCCGTGGGTCTTGACCGGCATCCCGTTCTCGACCCAAGCGGTAATCGTCGGCAGCGAGTAGCCGAAGATATCGGCAAGTTCTTGCCGGTTGACGAGCTTGCCGTCGGCGGCCTCCGTCGCTTCAGAGGAGCTTCAGCGTCTGGAAAAACAGTTGCATGACGAGCTTCACGGACTAGTGGTTCATCACAGTGGTTTTGACTCTTTGGCTGCAGCGGGATAGGCGCGGCGGAGTTTGGCGCGGGCTTTGTCGGTTGTGAACATCCATTTGATGCGGTCTCGCGTTTTATTTCGCTGCCGC
>NZ_JBVAPG010000345.1:0-3026 GCF_055413685.1 Bradyrhizobium sp. LeoA1Lang
CTGCTGATGCATTGCGATTGATGGCCTTGACACGAACCATCCCATGTGAGGTTCTGGCAGGCTTCGACACCCGCCTCGATACGCCGCCTATCTCAGTCCGTCATCACCCAGTTTCCCGCATAGCTCCAAGTCGGGCGGCTACATCCGCGCAATCCGTCGCCGAACTGATGCTTCGCGCCTGACCGGCGAAAGTCGCGGCGTTCGCACTGCCCCGCTCATACCTCCTCATGTGCCGAACTCCGTTCAGTCGCTGATCATGAGCAGGGGGAAGTTGTGCGAGATGGGCGAGAAGTCCTGGTCCCTCTTGTGGAAATGAATTCGAAGGACTTGCCAAGCCCGATGCCTGTCATTTGATCGAGGTCAATGACGCGGATAGTGCTCGGCATGGTGTGCTCTCCGATCTGCCGGTGCAGCGTCAGATGTTCGAGGTCATTTACCGCAGAGACTATGATGACTTCAATTTTCCGACCAATCAGGATGGGACACTTGGGAGGACGCCGCCAATGTTGCCATCGCGGACTGCTAGGGCCGAGCCATCACCGACGTGCGGTCACCTTGAGCGACCGGCGCCTCCCGAATCCAGCGCCGCTTGGAGCCATTTGGATCCGCTACCCAAGTTGTCCGCCCCCGCCGTTGATATGCAGGCCAGCGTGCCCGCGGAGAACTTCCCATGCACGAGAGACTTCACACATATCGTCGGCTTGGGATGGGAACATGGTTGCCAATCAGCCCCCGATGCCTTGATCGGTTCACTGAGCAGAAAAGGTCTTCTACCGACGACACCGCTCCATTCGCGAACACATTTTTACATCCATGGTCGGCCTTACACACCCAAGTTGGGGCAAGAAACAAGAGAGCCGACCCCAAACAATCCGAGCGGGCTTAGCGTAACGCTCGTCCCGGGGCATGGGCTTGAATCTCACCAGCCAGTAGTGGCGGGCATCGATAGCTTCCCGGGACATGGCGAAGAATCATCATCGACCAGGACTACGACGTCCGCGATGCCGGTGAAGGATGGCAAAGGCTGTGGACTGTGGTGGTGTTTTAAGACCGGGCTGTGCAAAGCGTTCCGAGCGAGCCGTCGCGAAAAGTCGTCGGCCCATCTGGATCAGCCGGATGGACGGGCCTCCGGATCCGGCGTCCGAGTGCGGGCTCCGCCGGTGCTCCGCCGCGACTGGCTAACTGACGAGCATATCAGGGAGGATTACACGCTCCTGGAGCGGGAGCTGCAGAGGGAACATCCGGATCTGGCTGCTCGGATGCGGCTGCTGCGGCCGGCGCAAGCCCAAATGCTGCGCTTGACCGACAACGCGGTCGAATTGCTGTTAGCCGTGCAAGGAATCGTCTACGATGAGGATGAGAACGATACCGCCGACTTCCTGCTCGTGCCAGTGAACAATGGCAGAGGTGTCAAGGCCGACGACGGCGACCACTGGTCGCTACTGCTCGTTGATCGCCGCAATCGGGAGAACGTAGTCGCCTATCACTACGACTCCGCTGGGAAATCTAACGTCGCTAGCGCAGAACAGCTCGCGGAAAACCTTGGCGCCAACCTTCAGCCCGCCCGCATGGCCCAACAGCGGAACAATTATGATTGCGGCGTCTTTGTGGTGGACGGCACACGGACGCTGGCGAGACGATTGGCGGAAGGAGAGCGGCCTGATGACGAGCCGCTTCACCTCGAAAACCTCGTCGCCGATCGGCGAGCACTCCAGGATCGACTGAGCGGTCGTGCGCATTCGCGACCCCCAACTCGCTGATGCGTTTGGGCTGATGGAGCTGGCTGGCGCGCCTCTTGCCGGCACCAGAACCTTGGCCGGGTGCCAGAACGTGTGAACGACTCGGACGGCTCGCACGCGACCCCGCCCTGCACCGGATCGTGGTAGTCGGGCTGTGAGACCAGCCCATCGGACGCCTCGACACCGAGAGACCGACTTAAAAGCGAACCTCTCCGCGCGGCCGGTCTGTCTGAGCGGTGGATCGACACGTGCCTGCAAACCCATCAAGAACATCGTCCTGATGTGGACCCAGCGTGGATGCCACAGGTGGTAGGATGGAAGAATCGCGCCCAGCCTCCGGCCGCGGACTTTAGCCTCCTTTAAGCCGGGGCCGCAGAATGATGTTCGCGCTGAAGGGATTGTTGGGGGTCACTTCCCTCATCCCTGGCCCCAACACCGCCATATAGGGCTGACCATGAATAATCAGATTTGTCGGCTGCTGCCATGACTGCGGCAGCATGCCTCTTCTATTCAGTGCGCCAATCAGGACGTCGGGGGCGGTTTGGAAGCCGTGATTGAAGCCCAAGGGGACGACCGGTCCGAAATCATACGCCGGTGGCGTACTTGGCACGACGAGCAGTTGTTCGAGCGACTCCTGGAATGAGTTGAGCTGCGAATCACCTTCCCAGATTTCTGTTGGCCCATCGACTTCCATCTCCTGTTCCAACAGCGCCAGGTGCGTCCGCAGCTCCAAGCCGTCATCGCGCATGGCGGCCGCCGCGGGAGTCGCCTGCAGCAAGGTGTGCTGCGGGGCGATGTCCCCTGCGGTTGACGGTGGCTCCTCGACTTCCATCTCCTGCTCAAGCAGCTCCAACAAATCTAAGTCGCTGTCACTGATAGCTGACGCAGGAGACTCGCGTCGCGAGTTGTACGTCGAAAGCAGATTCAAGTCGCGGCGCCGCGAGCTATCTTTGACGCGCAAGTACGTCTTACGATCTTCCTGCAGCGATGGGTCGTCGAGGCGGCCCGCTATCGCGCTTTTCGCATGTGTCTTGAGCCACTGACGAATTCACGAAGACGGCTAGAGCATGTTGTTTTTTGGCGGAATCGGGATTCCCAATTGGAGGAGTTTCTGATTCAAACTCCATGCTGGGGACCGGGGCGAGCATGGATGACGCGACCCCTATTCGGAAGACATCCGCGAACTGGCGCTTAGGCGAGCTGATGCTGGCGAGACCGTTCGCTCGATTGCAGCGGCGCTTCAGATCAGTCCGTCCTGTGTGACGAAGTGGAAGAATCTGAGGCGAG
>NZ_JBVAPG010000346.1:0-3016 GCF_055413685.1 Bradyrhizobium sp. LeoA1Lang
GACACCAAGGGCGGGCTGGTCGATGGTCTTGAAGTGCGTTCGCCGGACGGCGTCGCCTATCGCTACACATTCATCGCGGACCCAGACAACACGATCCAGCATGTCTACGCGACCAACCTCAATGTCGGCCGAAACCCGAAGGACACGCTGCGCGTGTTGGATGCTCTGCAGACCGACGAGCTCTGCCCCTGCAACCGCGAGATCGGCGGCGAAACGCTGAAGGTTGCTTGAGGCATCATGTCAATTGAGCAGTTGATGGACCAGATCCCCGATTTCGCCAAGGACGTCAGACTGAACCTGGCGTCGATGATATCAGATGAGACGCTATCACCGCAGAGGAGACACGGGCTGTTGCTCGCCACCGCAATTGCCGCCCGCAATCCTGTAGTGATCGCCGCAATGGAATCTGCGGTAGCTGTCGTGATGACGCCGGCCGCGGTCGCAGCGGCGAAATCCGCAGCCTCGGTGATGGCGATGAACAACGTCTACTACCGCTTCGTTCACCTCTCCGCCAAACCCGGAATACAAGACGATGCCGACGCGGCTACGCATGAACGTCATCGGCAATCCCGGCGTGGACAAGGCCGATTTCGAGCTGTGGTCGCTGGCGGTAAGCGCCATCAACGGCTGCGGGGCCTGCATGGACGCGCATGAGAAGGCGCTGCGGGAGGCCGGCATCAGCACGGCGGTCATCCAGACCGCGGTCGGTCCCGCTCCGCGGGTCCATTTCAGCGGTGGTTGGCGACAAAGAGCGCTTCGTCCGCGCGGTCCGGTATCGACCCGGTGGCGAACACGCTCTCGATGGGATTGGTGGTGCGCAAGTGATCCCAACGTTCGGGAAGAAAATCGTAGAAGGCCAGCAGTGCGTCGCGATCCTTCACCAGGCATTCGACCGCCCAGCCGAACTGGCGCAATACTTCTCGGCGAAGACGTCGATCACCGCTTCGGCGGACGCTCGGTTCGCGCCCAATGGACCTCGCAGAACTCCTTCTTGCATGGTGGCCTGCACGGAGAGTGGGACCATGTCCAGGACGTTCACGGTGTTGTGCACCCAGCCTCGCTGGTGGCGTGTGCCGGGAAAGACCTCGTCGAGCGCCTTGTAGAAGTCGCGCTCGCCGGCGCCGATATTGGCCAAACTCGTTGTTATTGATGACGTCATCTGGATTGTTTTGCCAAGCCACGCCTCCCTTAAGGTAGGTCAGCGTGTGGCCCTGCGCGCCAAAAGCGTAACCGAGATGACCGGCGCCAGTTACAAAGACATTTGGGTTTGCCTTGCAGTTTGCGCTCACTATCGTGCCGGAGCCGGCGAGGCAGGTATTTGTGCCGTTGCAGACTGCACCGCTAGCAGTGGGGCCAAACACCGACCTATTCCTCTGCCAGTTGTAGCCGATCCGGCCGCCTGCCAGGAACACAGGAGTATTGACGACGCCATAAACGGACGGACCGTAGGGATTGCTGAAGGGTTTTTGGCCGTAACCACCGTCGACGTGCCCGCCAATACATCCTCCGGACCAGCTCCGCAGGGTCGGTGGCACTTGTGCTGCTGGCCCAAGGGTTCGCCGAATTGGCTGCACCGTTTTCGACCAGCGCAACCGTTGTCGCTCCCCAAGAACGAACTCAAGATCGCATCAAACACTCCGCGGCGCTTTCCCGATCCACAACCAAGCGCCTTCGAGCTGGCAATCGGTGATGGCACCGCGAATGAAGCAAGCAGCGTGCCGCTTGGAAATTGGGGTCTCCAGTTACTTGTTGCGCGATGATGTGCGCCGGACCTGATACGAGCGAGCACGCGGATCCTGCTTGCGGCGATCGAGGGCAGCGGCCGGAGTTTCGCAAATCGGATCGTCGGACGGCCGCGCTCCACTCAGCAGGCGCCGGCCACAGCGCGCGGCCTCGGTCTGAGGCTGCAACGACTGCTCCTCGGCCCAGTCGAACAATCCTCAATGCACCACTCCCCGCCGCGCTTGTCGAACGAGCCGCAACAGCGTCGCCCGATCGGAACTGCCGCACGGGCCCATCCTTGCCGCCGCGCTGCATGACAAGGAAGCACGTCGCAGAGCGGCGCGCGTCGGGCCGACCAGTTCTGTCATAACTGGCCGAACTGGTGGATACTGCGGGCGCGCTTTTGAGCACCTCTCGCGCGGGGAGGCAGGAGCCCTCCGCAGGCCCGGAATAGATGCCATGCCGATCGTGGGGTCGATAGGAGCGGCGCAGCTTGGCCTTGCTGGCCCGGGCCATGCAGCGGCAGTACCGATAGATGCAGTTGCGGATCGCCAACCGGTCCAAAGGTTCCATCAGGATCGCTTCATTCAATCACCAACTATCCCGTCTCCGTAGCTAACACTCCAGTCGGAAAACATTGGTGAGAATGTTCCCTCTAGTGTTCTGCCCCGGAAATTCGCTGACAAAGTCGCGCGAGTTTTTGGAGGATGGAGTCGGCGGCAGCGGTCCACATGAAGGGGCGTGAATTTGCATTGTGGCTGCGGATAAAGCGGTCGATTTTTTTTGACGAGATCGGCGGTGGAATCGAACGATCCCCGCCGGATGGCGCGTTGGGTGATGAGCGCGAAGAAGCGTTCGACCTGGTTGAGCCAGGAGGCGTAGGTTGGCGTGAAGTGAATGTGCCAACGCGGACGGCGGGCGAGCCGGGCCCTGACTTTGGGATGCTTGTGAGTGGCGTAGTTGTCGACGATGAGATGGATGTCCAGTTGGGCCGGTACGTTAGCTTCGATATGACGCAGGAAGGCGAGGAACTCCGGGTGGCGATGGCGGGGTTTGCATTGAGCGATGATTGCGCCATCGAGCACGTTGAGGGCGGCAAACAGGGTGGTCGTGCCATGACGCTGGTAGTCGTCGGTGACGCCTTCGATGTAGCCGAACCCCAACTGCTGGGAATGTCAGATATTTTGTGTAAGAGACTTCTGTGAAGGGTGAATTGCAGTCGTTTGTTTTATCAGCCGGACATTGGTGTCGATCCCATGGTGGCTAACAGTGGCCGGGCAGCAAGCTCTGTCAA
>NZ_JBVAPG010000347.1:0-2984 GCF_055413685.1 Bradyrhizobium sp. LeoA1Lang
GACGGCTGGCAGACCCTCGCCAGCAAGCCCATTGCTCAGCCGGTTGATCTTGCCGCCTGAGCAGATATCATCCGTTCACCGGAGACTCGCGACGGACAAATTCCAACCAAGTTCGCGACGGCACCCTGATGTCCCCAATGGCGAACTCACAACAAAAGCGCTCGGCACGCTCTGCTCTTTACGCAGCCGCATGCGCTCTTCGGCGCTCGCCATTGATGCCGCGGTACCTTTGCCCTGCTCAGAGACCCCGGCCGAACTGGCCTAGCCATGTGCTGCCCCCCAACCCAACACTGCGAAGGCGTCAGCACGATCATGATTTCGTGGCGAGCCACAGGGCTTCGGTACCCTCGCCCGGCAATCTAACGGCATTGGAAGCACCGGCCGCGCGCCCGATTGTCTTGATTGTCTTCTGGGACCCGGGAGTTTGGACATATGCACGCGACGAGTTCTCGAAGGGCTTGAATCGCACGTAGCGTCAAATTGTACGATCTCGAAGTAGGCGGCCAACATCCTCTGGCCACGCAAGAGCTTTCTAACGAGTAGAAGAGATTGCGAATGTCTCAACTCCTGCCCATCGTCAGCGGCGGTTTGGCGCTGATCAACGCTTTTCATTCGCAATCATGGGTGCTTGGGGGGACGAAGTGGATTTCATACCAGCCTGGGCTAAAGACCTGCGCGGTTAAGAGCCGCGTGTTGTCGATCGCTTAAGTACTCGTCCATTGGAAACCGTTGCGATTCGTGCTCGATCTTTAAACTCAAAAGGTCCGCTTCAACCAACTACGGATCCGGACGGGGGTATGCCGAGCTTGGCTTGAAAGCAGCCCATTGGGGAACAGGAACTCGCGTGCGCCTCGCCGTGACCTTCCAGAACTGGATGGAGGTCTGCTCAAGTGCGGCCATCGACAATCGAGGCGGGGAGAGAAGCCTCGCTGTGAAGCAACAGAGCGGTTTGCTTCAGGAACCTAATCCGCTCTGCGCGAGCTTCATGGGAAGATAATGGAAACAAGACCGGTATCACGTTCGCGGTACGGGCTGCCGAGGCGGGCTGTTGGCCATCACCTTGTGATCGAGCTCAGTCAGACCGCGAGACTGGCGTTGCCAATGGCACTAACGCAGCTTGGGCAGATCGCGATGATGACGACCGATCTTGTTTTCATCGGGCGCATAGGCGCCGAGGCGGTTGCTGCCGCAGCGTTAGCAGGCACGGCCTTATCGATCAGCCTTACCTTCGGCGCGGGCCTGATGTCGGCGGTGGCGCCGCTTGTGGCGCAGGCTCTTGGCGCCGGCAATCTGGCCCTGGTGCGGCGCTCGCTGCGCGCGGGCCTGTGGGCCGGGCTCCTGCTGTGGGTACCAATCATGGCCCTTCCGCTGCGCGCCGAAGCAATAATGCTTGCGCTCGGCCACGCTCCGGGGACGGCTCGGCTTGCTCAGCAATATCTGCTCGGGCTCGCTTGGGGCGCGTTGCCAGCACTGTTGTTCTCGGCCATCCGCAGCTTCATGGCTGCGGTCAACCGGCCCGAGCCCGTCTTATGGATCACGCTCGCGGCCATCCCCATCAATGCGCTACTCGCTTATGTGTTGATCTGGGGCAAGTTTGGCTTGCCGCGGCTGGAAATGTTCGGAGCGGGTCTTGCGACGACGCTGGTGAACTGCGTGACGCTCCTGGCGGGTTTGTGGTTTACGACCCGACAGCCGCCATTCAGCGACTACCGAGTGCTGGCCCAACTCTGGCGCTTCGATTGGGCTTCAATGCGCCAGTTGATCGTGATCGGCACGCCGATCTCTATCGCCATTCTGATGGAGTCCGGACTTTTCTCTGCCGCGGCACTTCTGATCGGCACGATCAGCGCCAATGCTGTTGCCGCCCACCAGATCGCGTTCGACGTCTCCGCCACCATGTTCATGATCCCTTTCGGCATCGGTATGGCGGCGAGCGTGCGGGTTGGGTACGCAGTAGGCCGCAAGGATGCCCCTGGAGTCAAGCGGGCAGGTCTCGTCGCGGTGTTGCTCGGGGTTGCAATCGCTGCAATTTTGACAGTTGCCGTAACCGCCGCGCGTTTTGAGATCGCCGAGTTGTTTCTAGGCGAATCGGACGGCAATGCTGACGCGACGATCGAACTCGCTGCAAAGCTCCTTTTGGTCGGCGCGAGTTTCTTTATCACTGATGCCGTGCAGATCATTGTGGCGGGTAGCCTGCGCGGACTTAAGGACACGCGCGTGCCGCTTCTGTTCGCCGGCATCGCTTATTGGCTAATCGGTCTTTCCCTTGGCTACGTGCTTGGTTTGAAGATCGGCCTTGGCGCAATTGGTATCTGGATCGGCTTATCAATCGGGACGGCCGTCTACGCGGCGCTTCTGGCGCTGCGTTTGCAACTGCTGGCGACCAGACTCGTTTTCGCAGCCGATACTTGCCCTCGTCAGCCGCCATGACCTCGCCCGCCACGCAGAAGCGCGCTGTGACCGAGGAGATTCTGCATCGCGCGCCCCGGCGTTTCAATCGGCGCCTTGCTAAGCGTCGCCTCCCTGAAGCCGCCTGGATCGAGTCACGTGCGATGCGCCCAGGCGGATGGCCCGCCCGAGAGGTCAATGACAGCGGCGATCATCGCAGGCGGAGTCTCGGTCGGGCTGTGCTAGTCGTGTCGGTAGTAACAGCGCGGGTGAAAGCGCAGACTCCAATTCCGCGTAAAGCCGAAATGCCGCGATTACGAAGATACGTTTCTACGAGTGTGCATTCGATCGGCTGCATCATGGCTCAGAAGCGGCGCACTCAAAATGCGTTACCCAAGAGGTTGGGTCACGTCTCTCCACGAGCACCACCTCATTAAACCCAGATTCTAGTGTTCTGTCCCGGAAATTCGTGGTGCCGTCGCGAACTTGGTTGGAATTTGTCCGTCGCGAGTCTCCGGTGAACGGATGATATCTGCTCAGGCGGCAAGATCAACCGGCTGAGCAATGGGCTTGCTGGCGAGGGTCTGCCAGCCGTC
>NZ_JBVAPG010000348.1:0-2906 GCF_055413685.1 Bradyrhizobium sp. LeoA1Lang
ACATCTTCGCCTTCATCGAAGGCTTCTACAATCGAACGAGGCTCCATTCCGCCATCGGATATGTCGCGCCGATCGAGATGGAGCTAAAAGCTGCTTAAACCCGTCCACTTTTTCGGGGGAAGATCACAAGTGGAATGCGACGTGCGCGACCTGGCTGGTCGAAAATGCTCGGCCAGCGATCGCGCTTAAGGCGGATCGAGGATGACCAGGCAATTTAACTCGGAAGAGGCTGGAGCCGGTCCTCGTTGCAGCAGACGACCGTTTGACCAGCCGCGCCGAGTTGGCCGCCACGATCGGCAATATTCTCGAATTCTACGACTTCGGGACCTATAGCTTTTTCGCGATCCAGATCGGTGAGGCGTTCTTCCCGACGAGCGACCCGTTCGCAGCCTCATGCTGTCGCTCGTGACGTTTGGCGCAGGTTTTGTAACCAGACCGATCGGGGCCATCGTGCTCGGCTCGTACTCGGATCGGGCGCCGGCCCGCGATGAGCGCCAGCTTTGCCACGATGAGCGCCGCGATCCTGGTGTTGGCTGTTACGCCCTCCTACGAGACAATAGGAATTGCTGCTCCCTTACTAACCATTTTCGCACGTTTGGTGCAGGGCTTCGCTCTCGGAGGTGAAGTCGGTCCGACTACCGCCTATTTGATAGAAGCGGCCCCGGCCGAGGCCCGCGGTCTTGCTGTCTCGTTTCAACCTGCCAGCCAACAGATAGCTGCGACCGCCGGAGCGTTGGTTGGAGAAATACTCTCCCTCACCATGACAACCGAGGCACTCAATGCGTACGGATGGCGGATCGCGCTTTTGCTCGGCGCCGGTACGCTGCCGTTCGGACTTTGGTTGCGGAGCGCCCTGTCGGAAACGTTGCACCGCCCCGAAGCCCCGGCTCTCCTCGTCCAGACTGTAAGATCGCCTGCCGCTCGCCGCATCATGAGCTTGGGATTCGTCATTTTGGCGAGCTGCACGATTATTACCTACGTCCCGCAATATCCACCTATGCGCTGAACACCCTGCAAGTTTCTGCGCCTCTCGCCTTTGCCACCACGCTCATCAGCAACACGGTAGGAAATGCTGCCGCCCTGCTGGGCGGTTGGCTCGCGGATCTGGCCGGACGCCGGCACATCATGATCTGGCCGCAGATCGCTGCGTTCCTGATGATCTATCCGGTGCTTTTGTGGATCACAGAGAGCCGCAGTGCCCTCGCACTTCTCGGAGGCCTCGGCGCGCTCACCCTGATCGGAGCGATTCCGAATAGCGCCTTCTATGTGAGTATGGCCGAAGGTTTGCCCAAGAACATTCGCGATGGCGCCTTCGCGACGATTTACGCTTTTGCGATCGCGATCTTCGGAGGCACAGCGCAAGTCGTCGTCACCTGGCTGATCCACGTTACCGGGAACGCGCTGGCGCCCGCCTGGTACATGCTTGTCGCCAGCGCGGCCGGGCTCTGTGCCATGCTGATGATGCCCGAGACCGCACCGCCCGCGACCTCGGAAAGGACCATGACCCCAGCTGCGACATCAACGCGATCAAGTTGACCCGTTAAAGAGATCGGCCTCAGCCAGTTCCGGTTGGCGATTCTCTCGTCACCCGCGATCACCCCGTCTCCGCAACCCCGACCAGCTCCGACGAAGTGATCGCTACCATCGTGCCACTGGAGACAAAGAATGGAAGCTTGGCAACACCTCGCAATTAAAGGGCCGGGGCGATTGTCCGGCCATCCGCATCAAAGGCTTACACCCTCTTTGCAAACCAAAACCTTGTCGGGGCCGCGGCATGACGGAGGCCCGGACATACTGCCGCCGCTGCCGCACCAAGCTTCCCCATCCGACCGAGAACCCGCGCTCGTCGTTCTGCTGTCGTGGTTGCTGGAGGATGTTCTATGCTGCGAGGTGTCTGGTCTGCGAAGGCTCGATGGCGCGCAACGCCGGCCACCAGCTCGTTTGCTCTCGACCGGCCTGCAAGATCGAGTTCCGTGCACTGAAGCGTCACGGCGTCCTTGGCCGCTTCTACGGACCAAAAACCGCTGTTGGGCACACCCCCAGCCCGAATGTCGTCAGCGCCTCCGCAAACACCGCAAAACAAGGCGTTTGCGAGCGCGTCGACAGCGACCGAGGGTGGCGCATCTGGGCTCCTCGCTGAGCCCGTCGGAAATCCGCCTCGCGACCATCGGGTACACGGCTGCGGTGAAGGCTAGTCGTGTCGCCAACAGACGCCTTCGGGATGAGCTGGAGCGGGCCGAGATCGAGGCCAACGGTCACTTCGAGGACGCCGCGTGGCGCGAAATGACGAGCTCCCACGGCGTCCGAGCGTTCGTTGCCAGCGACAGGCGGCGGTCGGAATCGTGAATTCTCCCTCGCGACGTTCTTTCCCTTGGTCGACGAGATTCCGCGATAACACGCCGCGCAATGCCGAATTCGGGCACATCGTGGCGCCACACCTTCGACCTGACCGAGCCGACGAAGGTGTCGCAATTGATGCGCGTTGCCCGCCGCTATGCGGACCGCAAAGACCTTGCGGCCAAGGTCGAACGTTAGGCGGTGCTGGTCGCGCTGTCGCGTAGCGCGCTGCAAGAAGCGGCACGTCGTGAGTTCGAGGCGAGGATTTTGGCGGGCGAGCGCGTGAGCGCGCAGGAGGTTGCCGCGAAAACAACACGGGGCCTGAAGCGGAATGGAAGACCGCCCAAGGCTCCGGCCGCGACATCCCCGGTAACCCCTTAAATTACGGTGTTTGCGGACGCCTGTTCGACAATCGGGCTAGGTGGGTAGCCCGCCAGCCTAACATTACAGTTGTTTTTTTAGTGGGTTTCTGAATCCATGGGCAACCATGATTCGAAGATCGTGGACGCAGGCAGCGTCGATTGAGGAGACGCTTGCGTTGTGGGCGGCGTCGCTTCGGGAGATCAAGA
>NZ_JBVAPG010000349.1:0-2883 GCF_055413685.1 Bradyrhizobium sp. LeoA1Lang
GCGGAAGGTGGGTACGGGTCAGCCGATCCGACCGGATATGAGGTGATGCAGTGAGCTGCAGAAATCTTCGGAAGCCAATCCTCGCCCGGGGCCCGGTCGTCGCGCTGCGCTACGCATGGCTCCGCGCGCCGCCCTCTCACCGCAAAAACCCAACCCAACCCTGTTCGTTGAGAGCCTTGACTCACGAAGCCCCATATGAGGGTGGGCAAAGCGCAGCGTGCCCACCTTTCTTGCACCGAACGTGGATGGTGGGCACGCTGCGCTTTGCCCACCCTACGCATCCCCCGCTCAGTGCAGCTTCTGCAATTCCTTCAGGATTGCTTCGCCCATCTGCGTGGTCGAGGCTGATGTCGTGCCTTCGGACTTGATGTCTGCGGTACGTAGGCCGCTCGCGAGCACGGCTGATATCGCGGCATCGAGCTTGTCGGCGAGCGTGCCCATGTCGAAGGAATAGCGCAGCGCCATCCCGAACGAGGCGAGCATCGCGATCGGGTTGGCGAGGCCTTGGCCTGCGATATCCGGCGCCGAGCCGTGGACCGGTTCATACAGCGCCTTGCGCTTGCCGCTCTTCGCATCGGTCTCGCCGAGCGAAGCCGACGGCAGCATGCCGAGCGAGCCGGTGAGCATCGCCGCGATATCGGACAGCATGTCGCCGAACAGATTGTCGGTGACGATGACGTCGAACTGCTTCGGCCATTTCACCAGCATCATGCCGCCGGAATCGGCGAGCTGATGCTCCAGCGTCACGTCAGGATATTCGCGCTTGTGCACCTGGGTGACCACCTCGTTCCAGAGCACGCCCGACTTCATGACGTTGCGCTTTTCCATCGAGGTCACCTTGTTGCGGCGCTTCTTCGCAAGGTCGAAGGCGACGCGGGCGATGCGCTCGATCTCGTAGGTGTCGTAGACCTGGGTGTCGATGGCGCGCTTCTGGCCATTGCCGAGATCGGTGATGGTCTTCGGCTCGCCGAAATAGACCCCGCCGGTAAGCTCGCGCACGATCATGATATCGAGCCCCTCGACCGCCTCGCGCTTCAGGCTGGAGGCATCGGCGAGCGCCGGATAGCACACGGCGGGCCGCAGATTGGCGAACAGGCCGAGATCCTTGCGCAGCCGCAACAGGCCGGCCTCGGGCCGCACGTCATAGGGGACGCTGTCCCATTTCGGCCCGCCGACCGCGCCGAAGATCACGGCATCGGCGGCTTTCGCCTTTGCCATGTCCGCTTCCGAGATCGAGACCTTGTGCGCGTCATAGGCGGCGCCGCCGACCAGCCCCTCTTCGGTCTCGAAAACAGCGATACCTTCCGCCTTGAGCCAGCCAATCAGGCGCTTCACCTCCGCCATCACTTCGGGGCCGATGCCGTCGCCGGGCAGGAGGAGGAGCTTGTGGGTCGCCATGGGGTTTTCGCCTTGAGATTTAAGGAAATCCGCGCGGAGTGCTAAAGCGCTGTTGCGCGGTTGGCAAGACTTCATTCCCGGAGCGCGGCCTGTGCAAGGACGGCGGGGCCTGCCACAATGCGGTCCTGCCGGAGTTCTCAGTGAAAGCCCCCGACCTTCCCTCATCTTCCGCGCACGCCGCGCGGCTGATTCTGATCCTGTCGCTGGCGCCGACCGCGGGGCTCGGCATCGGCCGTTTCGCCTATTCGCTGGTGCTGCCTGATATGCGCGAGCAGCTCGCGTGGTCCTATTCGGCGGCGGGCTTCATGAACACGATCAACGCTGCCGGCTATCTGATCGGCGCGCTGCTCGCCGCGCGGCTGATCCGGCGCTTCGGGCTGGTGGCCTCCGTGCGCTGGGGAACGCTGGCCTGCGTGGTGTCGCTCGCGCTTTGCGCCATCACCGGGAACTTCGTAGTGCTGAGCTTTGCGCGGCTGCTCGCCGGCCTTGGCGCTGCGGCCGGCTTCGTCGGCGGCGGCGCGCTTGCGGCGATGATCGCGCAGACGCGGCCCGAGCGCGCCAATTTCCTGCTCAGCCTGTTCTATGCCGGACCCGGCAGCGTCATCCTGCTGTCAGGGCTGGTGGCGCCGTTCGTGCTGCAATGGTTCGGCCCGGGCTCATGGTGGATCGTGTGGTGGGCGATGACGCTGCTCGCGGCCATCATGACCATTCCGCTGTGGCTCGCATCCTTCCCGTCCGATGCCATGACCAGGCAGGAGGCCTCGGCGAAGTTCGCGATTGCGCCGGTTGTGATCTATCTCGGCGGCTATTTCCTGTTCGGCGCCGGCTATATCGCCTACATGACGTTCATGATCGCCTATGTGCGCGACGCCGGCGGCGGCGCGCTGGCGCAAAGCGCATTCTGGAGCCTGATCGGGCTGAGCGCTTTCGTGACACCGTGGGTGTGGCGAGGCGTGCTTGGTCTCAACCGCGGCGGGCTTGCCACCACGATCATCCTCGGCGTCAACGCGATCGGCGCCGGACTGCCGATCTTCGGACACTCGCCGCTGTTGCTCGCGGTCTCCGCCCTGGTGTTCGGCGTTGCCTTCTTCGCGGTGGTGGGATCGACCACCGCCTTCGTGCGCTTCAACTATCCGCCATCGTCATGGCCAACCGCGATCGCCGCGCTGACGATCTCGTTCGGGATCGGTCAGACCATCGGACCGATTGTGGTCGGCGCGATCACCGATGCGGCCGGCAGCCTGTCGTTCGCGCTGAACATATCGGCAGCGATGCTGGCGCTCGGCGCGGTGCTATCGGCGTTCCAGCGGAGGCTGGAAGTGAAAACATAGAGCGGTCGCGCTTTCTCCGGCAGAGGCCGTAGATGGGGTAACGGGCCCCGGGCTGCCCTCCAAGCGAGCCGCGCTTGCTACGGCGCTATGGGTGGCGCGCTGCGCGCGGCTCGCTTGGAGGGCGGGCGGTCGTCCCTCACATTGATGGTGTGAC
>NZ_JBVAPG010000034.1:0-60305 GCF_055413685.1 Bradyrhizobium sp. LeoA1Lang
CCGACCCCGCGCCCCCTGGCCCCCCCCCGTGGTGCGGCGCCCCGGCCCCCGCCGCGCCCCGCCCCCTTCGCGCCCGCCGCGGCCGCGCGATGAGGCCGCCTCGCGTGCCGGGGTGACGGCGGGCCCCCCGCGCCCCGCGGGGGGGGTGCGGGCTACAACCCACCGCCGGTTGATTGTGGGGTGGGGCCCGCCCCCGCGAATCCGTCTGTCACCGTGTTCGCGGAGAGAGCCCCTCACCCCACCCCTCTCCCCGTAAGAACGGGGAGAGGGAGGAGAAGTGCCGTCGATCGCTCCGACCCGAAGTCGTCACGCTCTACCGCCACAGATATGACGGATCGGCAGAAAAGGGTAGTTGTGCCAGCGCAATAGATTTCCGCGATTTACGCCGGGCCCGAAGGGTTCCTACCTGCCGCCGATGTCATCGGCGCGCTCGGCCGGCGCTGCGGCGTCCTGTTCCTTGGCGACCTCGTAGTTCAGCTCGATCATCACGCCGTTGGGATCGTGCACAAATATCTGCCAGAGGTCGCCGCCCGGAACCTGCCGGGAATCGAATTTCATGCCCTTGGACTGAAGGCGCTGCTTCATCGCCGTGAAACCGCTGCTGACAAAGGCGACATGATGGACCACGCCGGAGTCGGGCTTTTGCGGCTCGTCGGTCGGGGAAATGTCCACGAGGTGAACCACCGGCTTGCCCTCGCTGTACATCCAGGCGCCGGGAAAGGCGAAATTCGGCCGAGCGCCCTTCTCCAGGCCCAAAACCTCCTCATAGAACTTGACGGTTTCGGCCAGTTTCCGGGTGCGGATGTTGAAATGATCGAGCACGCCTACGCTTGCGCCCGCCTCTCTTCCATTCATGTCTCACTCCCATTTTTGTGAGGTTCGTTGGTGAGTTATCATAACACAAAACCGCTGATGTCGGCCAAACGAGCCGTTGCCCTCTGCGGCGCAGCGTTTATGGTGCGGCCCTCCCGCCTGAAAAACACCGTCCGGCCCGTCCAATGTCGCCGGCAAATCCCAAGGTTATTAGGCAAGAAACAAGGTAGCAGACATGGCTAAAGTCGCTTTTCTCGGTCTCGGCGTAATGGGTTTCCCCATGGCAGGACATCTCGTGAAAAAGGGGGGCCACGAGGTGACGGTGTACAATCGGACGCCGGCGAAGGCGCAGGCCTGGGTCGAGAAGTTCGGCGGCCGCGCGGCGCCGACCCCAAAGGCGGCGGCCGAAGGCCAGGATTTGGTGATGTGCTGCGTCGGCAATGACAACGACCTGCGCGCGGTCACGATCGGCCCGGACGGCGCATTCGCCGGCATGAAGAAGGGCGCGACCTTCGTCGACCACACCACCGCTTCCGCCGAAGTCGCGCGCGAGCTCAATGCCGCCGCCGAGAAAGCGGGGTTCAAGTTCGTCGATGCGCCGGTCTCCGGCGGACAAGCCGGCGCCGAGAACGGCGTGCTGACGGTGATGTGCGGCGGCAAGGAAGACGCCTATGCAGGCGCCGAGCCTGTCATCGCGGCCTATGCGCGGATGTGCAAGCTGCTGGGACCGGCAGGCTCCGGCCAGCTTACCAAGATGGTCAACCAGATCTGCATCGCAGGCCTGGTTCAAGGCCTCTCCGAAGGCATCCATTTCGCCAAGAAGTCGGGCCTCGACGTCGCCGCCGTGATCGATGTGATCTCGAAGGGCGCGGCGCAATCCTGGCAGATGGAGAACCGCTACAAGACCATGAACGATGGCAAGTACGATTTCGGCTTCGCGGTGGAATGGATGCGCAAGGATCTCTCGATCTGCATCGCGGAAGCGCGACGCAACGGCGCCAACCTGCCGGTGAGCGCGCTGGTCGATCAGTTCTATGCCGAAGTCGAGAAAATGGGCGGTAAGCGCTGGGACACGTCGAGCCTGCTCGCGCGGCTGGAACGTTAACGGCGCGTGGCTGCATTCCTTCCCCCTGAAAGGGGGAAGGTCGGGATGGGGGCCGGCCACAAGCACCGGCGTTCGTGGAGAGAGATGATCCCCACCCGGTTCGCGCGTTCCGCGCAAACCGACCTCCCCTTTTCAAGGGGAGGTTTGAGGCGCTCTCGCCCAAAGGCCAATCGTTAATTTAACCTCTCGTTAACGAGATTCTTTAGCTTTCTAAGTCATCGCTTAATGATTTGGCGCGAGAGATAGACAATGCAAAAGCCCGTGCGGTTTGCGGGCAGGATTTTGTGTTGTTAATGAGTGATCCCGCGGAAAAGCCTGAAGTTGCCCAGTTGCCGGCCGAGCCCCAGGCTGCCGCGCCGGTCAACAGCCGCCGCGCCGCAGCGCAGCGGGTCCGGGAGGCGCGGGATCGGTTAACGTCAACCAGCGGGACCCGCCCCGCATTCGACACCGAACTGCTCCGCCAATACGCCCAGACGCGGATCTCGGCATCCTACGTCGTGATGCTGCTGGTGATCGCCACCGGCGTGCTATTCGGCGTGTGGCGAGAGCCGCTCGTGGCGGCCGCCTGGACCATCGGCATACTCGGAGCCCATGCCGCGACCGTGAAGAGTTGTGCCAAGTTCCTGAAGGAATCCCCCTCGCCTGCCGCGACGCGCAAATGGCAGACGCGGTTCGTGCTGCTCGACCTGCTCTACGGCCTGTTCTGGACGGTGATCCTGACTCACCCCGCGGGCACGGACGCCGCCTCCAATGCGCTGATGATGTTCCTGATGCTGCTCGTGATCGCGGTCTCCAGCATGCTCGCAGCGAGCCTTCCGATCGCGGCACTGGCGGCCACCGCGCCGGTGACGATCGCGATCGCCGTCAGTTTCGTGCTGAGCGGTTCCTTTGACAATTACGTGTTCGCGCTGCTCGCGCTCGGCGCCGAGGGCTATTTCGCCCTGCTTGCCCACCGGCTGCACTCGACGACGCTCGCCACGCTGCAGGCGCGCGCCGAGAAGGACGTGCTGATCGCCGAACTCGAACAGTCCAAGGCGATCTCCGACGAGGCGCGGCATCGCGCCGAAGCCGCGAACGTCGCCAAGTCGCGGTTCCTGGCGCAGATGAGCCACGAACTGCGCACGCCGCTCAACGCCATCCTCGGCTTCTCCGAGGTGATGAAGAGCGAGATCTTCGGCGCGCATGCGGTGCCGGTCTACAAGGAATATTCTGCCGATATCCACAATTCCGGCGTTCACCTGCTCAACCTCATTAACGAGATCCTCGACCTGTCGCGGATCGAGGCCGGCCGCTACGAGCTCAACGAGGAAGCGGTCTCGCTGCTGCATGTCGTCGCCGACTGCCACCATCTCTTGAAACTGCGCGCGACCAGCCGCGGCATCACCATCCACGAAGTGTTCGAGCAGGGCATGCCGCGGATCTGGGTCGACGAGCGCGCCACGCGGCAGATCGTGCTCAATCTGTTGTCCAACTCGATCAAGTTCACCCCGCAAGGCGGCGAGATCTGGCTGAAGGTCGGCTGGACCGCCTCCGGCGGCCAATATCTCAGCGTGAAGGACACCGGCTCCGGCATTGCGGAGGACGAGATTCCGATCGTGCTGGCATCGTTCGGCCAGGGCTCCAACTCGATCAAGTCGGCGGAACAGGGCGCGGGACTTGGCTTGCCGATCGCCAAGAGCCTGATCGATCTGCATGGCGGCACCTTCACGCTGAAGTCGAAGCTGCGCATCGGCACCGAGGTGATCGTGACCTTCCCGCCGGAGCGCGTGATGTCGGCGCTCGCGCCGATGGCCGAGGAAGCGCCGCCCTTGCAGCCGCAACCCTCGATTCCTTCGACCGACGACAAGCAAAGGGGACGCCACAAACCGATCATGAGTGCAGGCACCGGACTCTAGACGCGCTTGCACCCGCGATCGAAATCGTTTCACTATCGATGGATGAGCACAGAAACGCCGTGTATCGCAGTCTGTATGATCGACCCCAGGACCAGGCTCTGCTTCGGCTGCGGGCGGACGCTGCCGGAGATCGCGCGCTGGCACAAGATGGACAGCGCCGAGCGCCTCGCCGTGATGGCACTGTTGCCCACGCGCATGGCGGAAGCGGGCCTCGAGCGGATGGACGCGCGCCCGAAGCGCGCCTAGAGCGTGATGACTTTTCTTCGAATCGTCATCCCGCTCTAGCTCTTTGTTTGAGCATGATCTCCGCGTAAACGCTTCGCGTTTGTCGCGAGGGAAAACCGGTGTCCACTTTTCCGGATCATGCTCTAGTGCGTTGGACGCGGGAGGCAGTGTCATGAGCCGCGTCCTCCTCGTGCTCCTGTTGCTGTTCGCCACCGCGGGCGCGGTCGTCGCCTATGGCGATCACGAACAGATCGCGCGCGCCAGTAGCCAAGTCTCGCACATGCTGCGCGGGAACGTTGTGACCCCCGGCCCTGCCGTGCAGATCCCGCGCGGACAGGGCGGCGAGTTCGCGTTGCGCGCCAAGATCAACGGGGTCAGCGCGCCGATGGTGATCGACACCGGCGCGACCTCGGTGGTGTTGACCTGGGAGACCGCGAAGGCGATCGGGCTGCCAATCGAAATGCTCGAATACAATGTCGATCTCGAAACCGCCGGCGGCCACACCAAGGCGGCACGGCTGACCCTCGATCGCCTCGCCGTCGGTCACCTGGTCGAAAAGTCGATTCCGGCGCTGGTGGTGCCGCGCGGGCAGATGAAGACCAATTTGCTCGGCATGAGCTTCCTGGATCGGCTGGAAAGCTGGGGCGTGCGCGCCGACAAGCTGATGCTGACCGGTTATCCGGACGTGCTAGGCCGCCATCGGCGCGGCCGCACGGCTTCCAACTAGCGCTATCGCCTCGCGCAGCACGTTGACGCCCGCACCCGGCTTCGTGCCATGCTCGGCGAGATGGCGGCGGAACGCGCGCGCCCCCGGCACGCCGAAGAACGCGCCGACGAAATGCCGCGTGATCGCATGCAGTCGCGCGCCGCGCGCGAGTTCGCCCTCGATATAGGGGATCATCGCCTCGAGTGCGTCCTGCATCGTGGCGTGCGGCGGCGCCTCGCCGAACAGGTCGGGATCGACCGACAATAACCGCCACGGCTCCTGATAGGCGGCGCGGCCCAGCATCACGCCATCGACATGCGCCAGGTGCCGCTTCGCCTCCTCGAGGCTTGCGATGCCGCCATTGATGATGATGGGAACATGGGGCATGGCGGCCTTCAGCCGATAGACGCGATCATAATCGAGCGGCGGGATGTCGCGGTTCTCCTTCGGCGACAGGCCGTTGAGCCAGGCTTTCCGCGCGTGCACGATCAGTGCATCCGCGCCCGCTTCGATCACGCCGCGCGCGAGCGTATCGAGCGCCAGTTCCGGATCCTGGTCGTCGATCCCGATGCGGCACTTCACCGTCACGGGAACCCTCACCGCGCGCTTCATCGCCGCAACACCCTCGGCAACGAGCGCCGGCTCCGCCATCAGGCAGGCGCCGAACCGGCCATCCTTGACCCGATCGGACGGGCAGCCGACATTGAGGTTGATCTCGTCATAGCCGAAATCCTCGCCGATCCTGGCCGCGGCCGCGAGCTCACGCGGATCGGAGCCGCCAAGCTGCAACGCCACCGGATGCTCCCTCGCATCAAACCCAAGCAGCCGCGCGCGGTCGCCATGAATGACGGCGCCGGTGGTCAGCATCTCCGTATAAAGCCGCACCCGCCGCGAAAGCTGACGATGGAAGACGCGACACCTGGTATCGGTCCAATCCATCATGGGCGCGATGGAGAAACGATAGTCTTGAGATTTCAACGAATTAATCTCTTTCCGTCCAACTGGATGAGGGTTTCCCTCGCGGCTGACCATTCCAGGCGGTCTACGCATATCCTTGGCCTGAACGCGCGCACCGTTCAACTACAATAAAGTTCGTATCGCGCGACGCTCGACTGCGCGACCTGAAACCCGAGCTTGAGCAGTTCGCCGTGGATGCGAGGCGCGCCCCAAAGCGGATTTTCGACGCTTATCCGCCGGATCAAGACGCGCAGCTCCGTTCCGATCTGCGGTCGCCCTCCCCGTGGGCGCGACTTCCAACGCCAGTAGCAGCAGAATCCGGCTCTGTGCCAACGCACGAGCGTCTCGGGCCGGCCGATTGTGAGAACCTGCAGGATTGCTGGAAACCACCGATACAGCTGGGCACAGAACCAGCGATCAAGGTTCGTGAGCCGAACGCGACCGCGCGATCTGCGCCGCAAAACAATTAACTGTTGTCGGAGCACCGCGTTCTCGGCTTCAAGCCGCAACTTCGACTTGAATGGCGAGGCCAGGACGGCCGAGCGAAGCAGAACAGCCCGATCATCACGCCAGCTTAGGCGATTCCAACGCGGCATCACACGCGGATCAGGTTTTCGGTGCACACAGGACCTCGGAATCGGCTTCGGCGATCTGCCGGATTGTGGACCGCTATTTCCGGAATGAAGGCTTGCGGCCGCGAATTGACGCGGAGGCGAACTCGAACCTGACGCTGTTTGAACTCATCCGCCAGACCGACCTCGCGACTATCCTTCCGGAGAACGTCGGCGGCTCAGGTCTGTCCACCGTGAAAATGAAACCTGCGTTCGAGCCCAAGCGCGCCGCGCGGCTTCGCCGTCGCAACGCTTACTGTTCGGCAGCCGCCAGGGCTTTCATCGTCATGACACAACAGATCGTGGCGACGTTCGCCAGCGGGTAGCTCTTCGCTGGACTCGCCGTCATTGAGGGTGGCGGACTGCGCTCACCGTCAGCTCATCTGGTCATGGCAGCGGTTGGCCCGTCGCCGGCCTAGCCACGGGAGCGGCCAATGTCCGCTTCCAGATGTAAACCAGCTTGAGTTCGGCCGTAACGTCGGCATCTGACCCACCCGGGGGCGCGCAACTCAGCTTCGTGTGCTCTCACCAACCAGTTTGAGGTCGATCCTGCCGATCAGATCAGAACGGAGCAACTCTGCGGCGCTTATGTCGGCTACCGTCTGTTGCAACGTACTGACATTCGATCCGCGCGATACGATTCCGCCCAGCACCAGGGCGACTGATCCAATAAGAGCGACTTGATCAGGTCCGAAGAGGCCGAACATCATAACGATCAGCAATGCGATGCCGCCCGCGATTGCCGCCTTCGAAACCAAAATGATCTTTCTGCACCGCTCGGCGACTTCGGCAAGCTGCTCGAGCCGAGCTTCGATCATTGAAATCTCATCGAGAGGCTCGTCTTCAGTCATCGAACTCAAGATCTAAATCCGGAAATCGCGGATCTGCCAGCTTTTCGACTCTCTCGGGCACACAGAGGCTTGTCTCGAATCCGGAACATCGCGCGATAGTCAGACATCACGCGACCGACCAGCGGCAACCGCGGCTGAGCCTTGATCGTCGCTCTTTGCCGTCGGCCAGGCACGCATGGCCAGCCGGCCTATTTCAGACAATTTCTCACGCGCGGCCCCATCGCGCGCTTGCACCGCAAGCCCGCGCGCCACCGCACTGTAATAGGCGGCCAGCATTTCGCAATCGACATCTTGGGCTACGTCGCCCTCCATCACGCCTTTCCGGATGCGTGCGGCCATCGCGCCTTCCGAAAAAGCGCGATGCTCGGCCATCATGTCACGAATATTCTTCATTCCCGGTGAGCAATGTGTGCCAGCAAGCGAGATCATGCAGCCGAGCGGGTGATCGCCGCGGGTGAACTCTTCTGCGGTCGCCTCGAACAGGTGCGCGAAGGCTGTCCTGGTATCGATCGAGGGATCATTGAGGATGGCGAAGAACCATTGGCCCGACCATTCGAGAAAGGAATGCGTGGCTTCGCAATAGAGTTCTTCCTTGCTGCCGAACGAGTTGTAGAAGCTCGACGCGCTGATCCCCATCGCGGCGATCAGGTCGTTGAACGACGTGCCTTCATAGCCGCGTTCCCAGAACAGCTTCATCGCCTCTTGCAGCGCGGCGGCACGATCGAAGACGGCCGGCCGGCCACGGCCACGGCCACGCCTCTCGTCTTGAGCGCTCTTTGCTTGAATTTTCTTCTGCTGATTTATTTTTGGTGTCATCGCTCCAAAAATCCTTGAACGGCGCCTCCCTGAGTTTATATCCGCCAAACTATATTGGAGTTCGCTCTCCAAATATCAACCCCGAACACAACTTATCCGCTTCCGAAACAACTGCCGCGAAACCTCCCCCGAAATCTGGACTGGCCGGTGTGGTTCGGTAGGCCAGCAAGGCTTCGGCCCGATTCAAGGCGGCATGGCAAATACCGATGGTAGCCTCATGGATCAGATCAGTGATCATTCGAACATTGAACGAGAACCGCTGAAGCAGCCGGCGCCGCGACGGCGGACATGGAGAACGGCCGCAATCGCTGCGATAGCGGTGCTTGCCGCACTCTTTGTCTACCTCGGCTTCGCGCCTCGCAAAGGTGACCAGGCGGCGGCGTTGCCATCTCCCCTGCCGGTGACGGTGAGCCAGCCCTTGCAGCGCGAGGTCGATACCAGGGTCGGTTTCCTCGGACAGTTCTCGGCCATCGACCGGGTTGAATTGCGGGCCCAGGTAGGCGGTATCTTGACCGAGCTTCATTTCAAGGACGGCCAGATCGTCCACAAGGGCGACCTCCTCTTCGTGATCGACCCGCGGCCCTACGAGATCAGGCTGGCCCAGGCGCAAGCTGCGCTTGTGACCGCAACGGCGCGCGTGGCACTCGCCAGCAACCAGCTTACGCGGGCGCAATCGCTCAAGCGCAACGAGTTCGCAACGCAGGAGACGGTCGACCAGCGCACCAACGACCAGGATGCGTCCCGGGCCGCAGTCGAAGACGCCAAGGCGCGGGTGCGGGACGCGGAACTCGACCTTGAATACTGCCGCGTACGGGCACCGTTCACGGGACGCATCGGCGCGCGCCAGGTTTCGATTGGAAGCCTGGTCGCGGGCAGCCGTGCTGCAACCAGTCCGACCACGCTGCTCACGACGCTGGTCTCGCTCGATCCTCTTTATCTCGATTTCGACATGAGCGAATCCGATTTCCTGACATTCTCGCGCGAGCGCGCCCGCGTTGGCGGTCCGCTCGCCAACAAGGTCGCGATCAGCCTCAGCGACGAGAACAGGTTCGCCCGCGAAGGCACGCTGGACTTCATCGACAATGCACTCGACCGCTCCAGCGGCACCATTCATGCGCGCGCCACCGTGCCTAACCCGGATCTGTTCCTGGCGCCCGGCCAGTTCGCGCGGCTGCGGGTTGCGATCGCCCCGCCGACGCAGGTTTATCTCTTGCCGGACGCAGCCGTCATGCTCGACCAGTCGCAGCGGCTGGTCATGACCGTCGGCGCTGATGCGACCGTGAAACCAAAGATCGTGACCACCGGTGATCTGCGCGGCGGATTGCGCGTGATCCAGTCGGGCCTCGAGGCGAGCGACCGCGTCGTCATCGACGGCCTGGTGCGCGCCATTCCCGGCACCAAGGTCGCGCCGCAAGACGGCGCCATCCATTACGACGCTGCCGCTGACGGCCAAGGCTAACGAGCAGGACCGAGAAGACAGGAGCGTTCTCCGTGACCCACAGCTTCATCGACCGGCCGATTTTTGCGACTGTCCTCTCCGTCTTCCTGACGCTGATCGGCCTCGGCGCGCTCGCCATCCTGCCGATCTCGCAATATCCGGAGATCGTGCCGCCGACGGTCCAGATCACCACCACCTATCCCGGCGCATCCGCCGAGACGGTATCGCGCACGGTGGCGACACCGCTCGAGCAGGAGATCAACGGCGTCGAGAACATGATCTACATGAGCAGCCAGTCCACCGGCGACGGCAAGCTCACCGTCACCGTGACGTTTCGGATCGGGACCGACCTCAACGTCGCGCAGATGCTCACGCAGAACCGGGTGCAGGATGCGCTTCCCCGGCTGCCGGAGGACGTCCAGCGGCTCGGCGTGCAGGTGCGCAAGTCGACACCGAACATCCTGCTCGCGGTACATCTTTATTCGCCCGACTCGTCGCGCGACCTGCTCTACACCTCGAATTACGCGACGTTGCACGTGAAGGACGTGCTGGCGCGGCTACCGGGCGTCGGCGATGTGCAGATGCAGGGCGGGCGCGAATACGCCATGCGCATCTGGCTCGATCCCGACAAGGTTGCGGCGCATAACATGAACGCAAGCGAGGTGCTTGCCGCGCTGCGCGCCCAGAACGTCCAGGTTTCGGCGGGCGTGTTGAACCAGCCGCCGGTCGCCTCCAAGCAGGCCTATCAGATCAACGTGCAGACGCTTGGGCGCCTGTCGACACCAGAACAATTCGCCGCCATCGTCCTGAAGTCGGACACCGAGGGCCGCGTGACGCGGCTGCGCGATGTGGGCCGCGTCGAGATCGGCGCTTCCGACTACGGATCGTCCGCCTACATGGATCGCGAGCCGGGCCTGCCGCTCCTGATCTTCGCCCAGCCGGGCGCCAATTCCCTTGCCGTCGAGCACGAAGTGCTCGACGCGATGGAGAAGCTGGGCAAGGATTTTCCGCCCGGCCTCCAGTACAAGATCATTTATGACCCCACCATCTTCGTCGGCAAATCGGTCGACGAGGTGATCAAGACTATCTTCATCGCGATCTTCCTTGTGGTCGGCGTCGTGTTCCTGTTCCTGCAAAGTTGGCGCGCTGCGATCATCCCGGTGATCGCAATCCCGGTATCGCTGGTCGGCACCTTCGTCTTCCTTTACGTGCTCGGAATATCGTTGAACAACCTGTCGTTATTCGGCCTCGTGCTCGCGGTCGGCATTGTCGTCGATGACGCCATCGTCGTGGTGGAGAATGTCGAGCGCAATCTCGAACGCGGCATGACCCCGGCACAGGCTGCCCATGTCACCATGGACGAGGTCGGCGGTGCGCTGATCGCGATTGCGCTGACGCTATGCGCTGTGTTCGTGCCCTCGGCCTTCCTGTCGGGCATTACCGGGCAATTCTTTCGCCAGTTCGCGGTCACGATCGCCGTGTCGACCCTGATCTCGTGCTTCGTCTCGCTGACCCTGAGCCCGGCCCTGTGCGCGGTGCTGTTCAAGGCCCACGAGCACGGCCAGAAGCCGCGCGGCCCATTGATCTTTCGCCTGGTGCAGGCTGGATTTGCGCGTTTCAATCTGGGCTTCGAGTGGCTGTCGACAGGCTATGGACGGCTGACGCGGCGGCTGGTGCAGATCACCGGCGTCGTGCTCGTGGTCTATGCCGCGCTGATCGGCGTCGCCGGCTTCCAGTTCGCCCGCGCGCCCACCGGCTTCATCCCTGAGCAGGACCAGGGCTATCTCATCACTGTCGTGCAATTGCCGCCCGGCGCTTCGCTCGATCGCACGGAGGCGGTCGTCAAGAAGGCGATCGACATCATCATGTCCACACCCGGTGTCGAGCACGTCGCGCCGTTTGCAGGACTGGATGCGACCACCTTCACCATCGCCTCCAATGCCGGTACGATCTTTTCCGGCTTGCCATCGCTCTATAACCATGACGTGCCCGGCCTGACCGCACCGAGCGTGCTCGCCGACCTGCGCAAGCGCCTCTCGGTGATCCAGGAAGCCTATGTGCTGACGATTCCACCCCCGCCGGTGCAGGGCATCGGCAATGCCGGCGGTTTCAAGATGATGCTGCAGGATCGCGCGGGCCTCGGCTCGGAGGCACTGTCGAAAGCAGCGCAGGCGCTGGTCGCAGCCGCCAACAAGGATCCGAGTTTCGCCGGCGTCTTCACGCTGTTCGGGACACGCTCGCCGGCGGTCAACGCCGATATCGATCGAGAGAAGGCCGAGAAGGTCGGGCTGACGCCTACCGACGTCTTCAACACCCTGCAAGTCTATCTCGGCTCGCAATATGTCAACGACTTCAACTATCTCGGCCGCACCTACCAGGTCATCGCGCAGGCCGATGGCTCGTTCCGCCAGGATCCGCACGACATCGCGCGGCTGAAGGCGCGCAACACCTCCGGCGAGATGGTGCCAGTGGGCACGGTGGCGCGGCTGAACTCCGAGAACGCACCCTATCGCGTGCCTCGTTACGATCTCTTCCCTGCTGCTGAAGTGATGGGCGTCGCGGCGCCCGGCGTCGCGACCGGCACTGCGCTGCACCGCATGGAGGAGCTGGCGCACGAGGTCTTGCCGCCAGGCATCGGCTTCGAATGGACCGAGCTTGCGTTTCAGCAGCAACAGCCGGGGACCTCGTCCCTGCTGGTGTTCGGCGCAGCAGCCTTGTTCGTGTTCCTGGTGCTTGCCGCGCAATATGAAAGCTGGAATCTGCCGCTCGCGGTGGTGATGATCGTTCCGATGTGCCTGCTTGCCTCCGTGACGGGTCTTTTGATGCGCGGCATGGCGATCGACGTTCTCGCGCAGATCGGATTCGTCGTGCTGGTTGGACTCGCCGCCAAGAACGCGATCCTGATCGTGGAATTCGCACGCCAGACCGAGGAAGCCGGCGCCACGCCCGGTGAGGCCGCCGTCACCGCCGCGCGCACGCGGCCGCGACCGATCCTGATGACGTCGCTGGCGTTCATCTTCGGTGTCGCACCTCTCGTGGTCGCCACCGGGGCAGGCTCGGAAATGCGTCAATCGCTCGGCACTGCGGTGTTCGCAGGAATGCTGGGAGTGACCGCCTTCGGACTCCTGTTTACGCCAGCGTTTTATACGGTCGTCCGCAAGATCGGGCGCAAGAAGCCGCGCGCCACGATAGAAGCGACTCAGCAAGTCCTTGCTGATCGTAACGACCCGGCAAGCGCCGCGTGGGCACCTCGGAATTAGCTGCTGCGATGGATCTGGCAGCCTCGGGACGTCTCAAACTCAACGACGAACCCGACCCAATAAGCACAGCGACGTGACTTGCCGTCATGCCGTTTGTTCATGATCAATCACGCCGTCAGTTCGGATGAGACCCTCGTCTCGCCTTGAGAACGACGTTACAGTTTGGTTACAGCAATCTCTTCCCCGCATTACAGATGCAACCATATCGCCCCTGAACTCTCCGAAAAGAAAGCTTACCAATACGTGAGGGCGTCGGTTGAGGGCAGCGCAGGACTCTCGTCAACCTGCAACCCGCTGAGGCCCACATTTGACAGGGAGAACGCGTCATGTCTGATCTTACGGGAACGAACGGCGACGATATCCTGACCGGCACCGATAGGCCGGATCATATCTTCGGCCTTGCCGGCAACGATACGATTGACGGCAACGGCGGCAACGATACGCTGTCAGGCGATGATGGTGATGATACGCTCAACGGCGGTGATGGCGACGACCATATCCTTGGTGGTGCGGGCAATGACGTCATCACCGGCGGCAACGGCAACGATCTTCTCGAAGGTGGATCGGGAAACGACCACATCAGCACCGGCGCGGGCAATGATGTCGTATTCGCCGGTGACGGCATCGATACGATCGATCAGATGGCCGGTCATGACGTCGTCCACGCAGGCGCGGGCGACGATCTGATCTCGTGGAACGACAAGGTCGGTGATGTCGTCTTCGGCGATGAGGGCAACGACCGGATCATCGGTTCCGATACGGCGGCCGACGAGAGCCACGGCGGCGACGGCAACGACTTCATTCAGGCTTTTACGACCGACGCCGCGCACGCCACCGCAGGCGACAAGATCTTCGGAGACGCCGGCAATGACACCCTGATCGGCGGCGACGGCAACGACCACATCGAGGGCGGCACCGGTAACGACACCATCATGGGAAATGGCGGCAACGACTTCCTCGATGGCGGCGACGGCGACGATCACATCAGCACAGGAGCCGGCAACGATACGGTGTTCGGCGGGGACGGCGCCGACACCATCGACCAGATGGCCGGTCATGATGTTGTCCATGGCGGCGACGGCAACGACACGATTTCCTGGAATGACGCGGTCGGTGACATCGTCTATGGCGATGGCGGCAACGACAGGATCATCGCCTCCGACACGGCGTCCGATGAAAGTCACGGCGGCGACGGCGATGACTTCATCCAGGCCTTCACGACCGATGCCGCGCACGCTACGGCGGGCGACCGGATGTTCGGCGACGGCGGCAATGACACGCTGATCGGCGGCGATGCCGCGGATCACATCGAAGGCGGCACCGGAAACGATACCATCAACGGTGGAGGCGGCAACGACTACCTCGATGGCGGGTCGGGAAATGACCACATCAGCACCGGAGCCGGCAACGACCTGGTTTACGGCGGCGACGGTAATGACACCGTCGACCAGATGATGGGACACGATGTCGTTCACGCCGGTGCCGGCGATGATGTCATCTCCTGGAATGATGCAGTCGGAGACGTCGTCTTCGGCGACGAAGGCAACGACCGGATCACCGGTTCCGATACCGCGTCCGACGAAAGCCATGGCGGCGACGGCAACGACATCATCTCCGCGTTTACGACGGATGCAGCGCACGCCACGGCAGGCGACAAGATCTTCGGTGATGCCGGCGACGATACCCTGACCGGCGGCGACGGTAACGACCGTATCGAAGGCGGTACCGGAAATGACACCATCATTGGAAATGGCGGCACCGACCGCCTTGATGGCGGTGACGGCGACGATCACATCAGTGGCGGCGGCAGCCACGATCAGATCTTCGGCGGCCTTGGCAACGACGTGATCGACCATATGGGTGAGCACGGCTTTGCCGATGCGGGTGACGGCGACGATATCGTACAGTGGACTGAGACGTTCGGTGACGTGGTTCATGGGGGAGCCGGTAACGATAGGATCACCGGTGTGGCCGCATTCAATCCGCCGCTCGGCGGGCAGGCCGCTGCCGAGATCCACGGCGATGCCGGCAACGACTTCATCCAGGCATCCAGTTTAGGCAGCGGTGCGGTGTCCGACAAGCTGTTCGGCGACGAAGGCAACGACACCATTATCGGCGGCAGTGGCGCGGATCGCATCGATGGCGGTGTGGGCAACGACATCCTGACCGGCAATGGCGGTGCGGATACCTTCACCTTCCAGATGTCGCAAGGCGGGCACGACGCTATCACGGACTTCGACGTGAACAACGACGTGATCAATTTGTCGGGCTTCGGCCCCAATTTTGATCCGCTTGCGCACGTGCACGACACCGCCAACGGCGCCGTGCTGGACCTCGGCGCCGCTGGGGATGTGACGTTACAGGGCGTTCACGCCGCGGACCTTTCTCACCACGACTTCGTCCTGAGCTAAGTCCACTCGGGATTGCCTGTCCTTGGAGCGAGATAACAGCGCTTCTGCCGGATACAGTCGTCCTTCTCTTTGAGGTGGACGACTGTACTGGACGGATTTTGAAGTCGCCGTGCCTGTCACGTACGGCAGGAGAGCCCCGAGGCTCGAATATCACGACGAAGACGTCGGGGTTGGAAAATGGGGGGCGTCGCATATGAAGCCGATGTCGAAGCTTGCGGCGATTGATCCGCACGGGAAAAGCGAGACAATCCTCAGCCGCGCTATCGGCTATTGCAAGCTGCAATTCCTGGTGGTGGGCCTGTTCAGCGGCATGGTCAACCTGCTGCAGCTCACCATTCCGATCTACATGATGCAGATTTTCGACCGCGTACTGACGACGCACAACGTCGATACGCTGCTCTATCTGTCGCTGATTGCGGGCGCGTCCATCCTGTTGCTGGCCATTCTGGAAATCTCGCGCAATCAGACCCTGCAGCGTGTTGCGACCTGGGTCGAGCGGAAGGCCGCGCCGGAGGGCTTTGCGAGAGCGATCGAGAGCGTGCTCTCTGGTCATTCCTATCGCATGGAGGCGCTGCGCGATCTCGCCATTTGCCGCGGCTACCTCGGCTCCCCTGCTCTGCTCGCCCTCTACGATCTTCCCTGGGTGCTGGTTTTTCTCGCCGTGATCTTCGCCCTGCATCCGGTGCTGGGTTGCATCGCGACCGCAGGAGCGATCGTCCTTTTCATTCTCACCTTGCTGAACGAGCTGACCACCTCGCGCCTGATGAAGGAGGCAAATGTTGCGGCGGCCAATTCGCAACGTCGCGCTGACAGCATCGCGCGCAATGCGGAGGTGATTGACAGCATGGGCATGTTGCCGGCAGTGATGCGCCGCTGGCAGGAGGGGGTGGCCGAAATGCTGCCGCCGCAGCGGCGCGCGGCGCAGCGAGCCTCCTTGCTGCTGGCCACGGCCAAGTTCGTGCGCCTTGGGGTGCAGATCGCCGTCCTGGGCGCCGGCTGCTATCTGGTGCTGCAGCACGATCTGACATCGGGCGCAACTGTTGCCGGCTCCATCATCATGGGCCGGGCGCTTGCGCCGGTAGAAATGCTGATCGGCGGTTGGAAGCAGCTTGTCCAGGCCCGGCAGGCTTTCTTTCGCTTGCAGCACTTCCTCAGCTTGCCTCGTCTTCGTCCGCCCGGCCGGCCGTTACCGATCCCGGTCGGCCGCCTCTCGGTGGAGCGTGTCACGTACGGCTTGCCGGGTTCGACGTCGCCGATCGTCAAAGGTGTGCAGTTCGCGCTGTCTCCGGGTGACAGTCTTGCCGTCATCGGCCCGTCGGCAGCCGGCAAGACTACCCTGATCAAGATGCTGATCGGCACGCTTGCGCCAAGCGCCGGCACCGTTCGCCTCGATGGCGCCGACGTCCATCGCTGGATGCGCGAGGATTTCGGCCGCTACGTCGGCTACCTGCCGCAGTCTGTCGAGCTGTTCGAGGGTTCGGTGTTCCGCAACATCGCACGGATGGGAGACGCCTCGCCCGAGCAGGTTTACCGAGCCGCGCAGCTTGCGGGCTGCCACGACATGATCCTGCGGCTGCCATGCGGCTACGACACCGAGATCGGCGAGAACGGTCAGTATCTCTCCGGCGGACAGCGGCAATTGATCGGCTTGGCACGTGCCCTGTTCCGCGATCCGAGGTTCGTGGTGTTGGACGAACCCGACAGCAATCTCGACGGCGATTCCGAGGCCAATCTGGCCGATACGCTGGGGAAGCTCAAGGCATGCGGCACCACGGTGGTCCTGGTCTCGCATCGTCCGCGTCTGGTGCGGCATGTCGATCTGGTCTTGCTGATGCGGGATGGCGCGGTCGAAATGTTTGGGCCGCGGGTCGAGGTCCTGAACCGCGTCATCGCCCAGCCGGCGCCCGACAACCGCCCGACAATCACCGAACCTCGCATCGCCAGGGTCGCGGCACCCGCCCGAGGCGAACCGAACCGTGTTGCATCATGACCCAAGCTCTCCCCTCCCCCTCCGAACGAGCCATCGTTGCTGACAGCCCCGCCCGGTCGATTGCGTCGCCCGCGCTACCGTTGATGGAGGCGCCTCATCCGTCGACACGCGGCGTGATCCTGCTCGGATTGATGGCCATGGCGGTTTTCATCGGCGGCTTCAGCGCCTGGTCCGTCTCCGCTCCGCTGGCGGAAGCAGCGATCGCGCAGGGCGCGATCGAGGTCGAGGGCCAGCGTCGCATCATCGCCAATCAGGAGGGAGGATCGGTTGCGGAACTGACCGTGCGCGACGGCGATCATGTGCGGACCGGTCAGGTGCTGATGCGGCTGAACGACGTGCAGGCGAGCGCGACGGCCGAGACGGCGCGAGCCCAGCGCTGGGCATTGCTGGCACAATTGGCCAGACTTGACGCAGAGGCGGCCGGCAGAAGCGATATAAGCTTTCCTGACGATCTGCTGGCTGCAGCGAGCGGGCAAGGTTTCGACGCCCTGCGCGCCGCCGATGCGGTCAGCGGGCAGCGCGCGCTGTTCGAGGCGCGCACGGTCAGCCTGAAAAGCCAGATTGCCGTACTCCGAGACCGGGTCGATCAGCAGCTAGGCGTCATTGAATCGGCAGAACAGCAGCAGCGGGCTACCCGGCAACAGCTCGAATTGATACGGCACGAGACCGAGGTCAAGCAGGGGCTGCTGACAAAGGGCCTGGCGACGCTGTCCACTGTGCTGGCCTTGCAGCGCAGCCAAGCCGGGTTGGAGGGGACGCTGGGCGACCTGAGCGGACAGATCCAACGCGCGCGCGCCACCATCGCGGAATCCCGTTCATCCATGAAGCAGATTCAAGATCAGCGGCTACAGGATGTCTCGAACGACATGCGGGAGGCCAGCACCAAGCTGAACGAGGTGGAGGACAAATTGCGCGCCGCGCAGGACGTCGCCGTGCGCCGCGACGTGGTGGCGCCCGAGGACGGCACTGTCCTTGGCATGCGGGTGTTCAACGTCGGCGCCGTGGTCAGGCCCGGCGATACGGTGATGGAACTGGTGCCATCGCACGACCGGCTGGTGGCGAACGTGAAACTTTCGCCGAACGATATCGATGTGGTGTATCCCGGCCTTGAAGCACAGGTGCGTCTGCCGGCGTTCAAGCAGCGCCTGGTGCCGTTCGTTGCCGGCCGCGTCACCTTCGTCGCCTCCGACGCCACCGCCGATGAGCAGACAAAGAACAACTACTACAAAGTGCAGATCCTGCTCGATCGGGACCAGCTTGATCGTCTTCCCAACGTCCATCTCACGCCCGGAATGCCGGTTGAGGCGATGGTGCAGCTTGGGGAGCGAAGCTTCTTCCGCTATATCACGCAGCCGATTAGGGACAGCTTTCACCGTGCCTTTCACGAGCAATAGCAGGGTATTCCACGTAAGTTGCGGGGGCCCGTCATTGCCTCGCACCGTCTAAAAACGCATCCGCGACAAACCCGGTCCTTCAAGGCCGGGTCAAGGCGCGCCTTTGGTTCTCGATATATTGCCGAACAATGGCGATCGGCGTCCCTCCGCAGGAGGCGGCGAAATAGCCCGGACTCCAGAGATGGTCGCCTCAAAGCTTGGGAATCACCGCGCCGAGGCGATGTGCACGCAGGCTCGTCCTCATCATTGATTGGACGCCGGCGAGAGTGCACTTGGTTCAAGCCGATTCTTCCGCCAACCATAGCGGTCGCGATCGTACAAAATCGCAGCCTAGCGCGGACTTGGTGCCCAGGGAGGGAATCGAACCACCGATAGTATTTTTTCTCCTCACCGCGATCTGCAGAACTCGGCACGATCGGCGAAACACGAAGCTTTACTCGTAACGATCACGATCAGCTCTTAAGCCGCACGCGAGTATCCTGCCCTTTCGACCCAACTCTGTACGCCGCCCAGACTTCTATGGACATCACATCACTTCCAAAGAACGATCACCCACACTGGCTCTCAATAGATTTTTCTTGATCTTCCAGTGCACACGTCGTGCACACGCCGCCTTCTAGAGCGGGATGAAGTTAGCTTGAATCGATTTGGGATTCCCAAATCAGGCGGTTTCTGATTCACCATGCTGGCTGGGCTGGAGGCCGGCATGGATGGGCAAGCCTTACTCTTTGGATTTGAGGAAGCGGGTCGTTGCGGCGGTTGTGAGTGGAGGGCTGTCGTGCCATGAGGCGGCCGAGCAGTTCGGGATCGCCGTCAGCACGGCCATTGGATGGGTGCGCCGGCAGCGCGAGACCGGCAGCATCGCGCCCGGCCAGATGGGTGGGCACCGGCCGAAAGCGATTTCTGGCGAACACCGTGTCTGGGTGTTGGAGCGGATCAAGGCGGGCGATTTCACCTTGCGCGGGCTGGTTGCCGAGCTCGCCGAACGCGGGCTGAAGGTCGACTACCGCTCGGTGTGGGAGTTCGTCCATGCCGAGAAACTCAGCTTCAAAAAAAAGCGTGGTGGCTGGCGAACGCGATCGTCCCGACGTGGCAAGGCGGCGGGCCCAGTGGATCAAATATCAAGATCGCGTCGAGCCTGAGCGCCTGGTCTTCATCGACGAGACCTGGACCAGAACCGATATGGCGGCTTTGCGGGGATGGGCGCCGCGTGGCCAGAGGCTTCCCACCAAGGTTCCACACGGCCGCTGGAAGACCATGACCTTCCTGGCCGCCTTGCGCCATGACCGGATCGAGGCGCCATGGTTTATCGAGGGCCCGATCGACGGCGACAGCTTTCGCCTCTACGTGGAAAAGGTCCTCCTCCCGACACTTCGTCCCGGCGACGTCGTCGTGATGGACAATCTCGGCAGCCACCGAGGCAAAATCGTGCGTCAGCTCATCCGCTCCGCGGGAGCCAAGCTCTTCTTCCTGCCGAAATACTCACCCGACCTGAATCCCATCGAACAGGTCTTTGCCAAGCTCAAGCACTTTCTCCGAAAAGCGGCCGCCCGAACCGTCGACGCTGTCTGCCTCGCCATCGGCCAGGTTCTGCAGCTCTTCACGCCCAAAGAATGCGCAAGCTACTTGGCAAACTCAGGATATGCACGAACCTAACTTCATCACGCTCTAACCAATTGAAAAATCTAAGCTCTCGCTCCAGTCCATCATGGGCCAATTTGAGCCAGCTCCAGCCAAGAAGATCGAGGCTGGTCAATAGCGGTCAGCTTCGCGCCGACAGCGGCCGGCCGGCACGATCACCTCTTGTCTAAGGCTACATCTTATCGAAGCGCGATAAACGCGAGCGAATTCAGGCAAAGCCGCCGGGGCGAAAGCGATCACCTATCGCTCACGACCGCGATCACCATTTCAATGCCGCCGTGCGCACGGGATGATCCCAGAGTGCGGTCGTCTCAGTGTCGAGCAAGCTTACGGTGAGCGAGCACCCGGCCATGTCCAGCGAGGTGACGAAGCTGCCGACCAGCGAGCGAGCGATGCGCAGGCCGCGCTTCTCGAGCATCCGGCGCGCCGCGTTATACATCAGATACAGCTCGATCGTCGGCGTTCCGCCAAATCCGTTAACGAGCAGGAGGGCCTCGGCCCCGTCACGCGCGTCGAGATCCTGCGCGATGGCAGTCGTCATCTCGTCCGCGATCGCATCGGCCCGCTCCAGCTTGACGCGCCGACGTCCCGGCTCGCCGTGAATGCCGACCCCCATCTCCATTTCGTCCTCGCCGAGTGAGAAGGTCGGCGTGCCCGCGGCCGGGACCGTGCAGCTTGTCAGCGCCACGCCCATCGAACGTGTGCGCGCGTTGACGCGCTCGCCGAGCGCAACGCAGCCCTCGAGGTCGGCGCCCTTTTCGGCGGCCGCGCCGACGATCTTCTCGACGATCAGCGTACCGGCTACGCCGCGGCGCCCGATGCTGTGTGTCGAGTTCTCGACCGCGACGTCATCATCCGTCACGATGGTAGCCGTGCGGCCCTCGGCGATCTCGGCCGCCATCTCGAAGTTCATGCGGTCCCCCGCATAGTTCTTGACGATGAACACCGCACCGGCCTCACCGGAAACAGCCTGCGCGGCCTCAACGATCTGGTCCGGCGTCGGCGACGTGAAGACCTGTCCCGGGCAGGCGGCGTCGAGCATGCCATAGCCGACGAAGCCCGCATGCAGCGGCTCATGCCCGCTGCCACCGCCCGAAACGAGCGCGACCTTTTTTGGGTTCAGCTCACGGCGCCGCACGAATTTCCGCTCCGGTCCGAGCGCGACGAGATCGGCATGCGCGGCCGCAAGTCCGTCCAGGCTCTCCGCGAGCACGCCGTCGACCGAATTGATGAACTTCTTCATTATCTCCTCCCCGCTTCCCCCTTGGCCCCACACCTATTTTTCCCGCATGATGGCAATCAGGCGCCGCGCGAATTCCTGGAGCAGCGCATCGAGCTCAGCGTTGCGCTTGGCGCTGCCTAGATCGGGCAAATGCAGCGCCAAGGTCCGCTCGTGCGGTCCTTCGGTCAGCCGACCGATCCGGCGCGGATGCGCGCGCGCATAGGCGCGAAGAAAGGCGGCCTTCGCCTGCGGCGGGAAGTGGCAGACATCGAAGATCGTATTGAGATGCTGCACGGGTATCGGCACCGGATAGGCGGGATTGCTGATCTGGCTCACGAAGCTGCGGTTCTTCCCCATGGCGTGCGCCAGACGCAGCCGCATGCCCGACGGCCGGCTCTCCAGCACTTCCTTGAAGATGCGCTTGTAAACCGCAACAGCGCCGGCTGCCGCCTGCTCATCGATCGCCGTGTCAGCCAAGGCCACCTCCGCTGCTCAGCCGGTCGATCGTCTGCTTGATCTGCGCGAGCGCCGACGCATTCACCGAAAGCTCGCGCAAGCCGCAGTTCAGCAATGCGGGAAGGCAACGCGGATCGCTTGCCATGTCGCCGCATAGGCTGACGCTGATCGCGGCGCGCCGCCCATGCTCGGCGGTCCGCGCGATCAGTTCAAGCACCGCCGGATGCAGCGGGTCCATCAAGGGCGCGAGCGCTCCATTGGAACGATCGCAGGCAAGGACATATTGCGCGAGATCGTTCGAGCCGATTGAGAAGAAGGAGGCCTTGAAGCTCGTAATAGCCAGGGCCGCCGCCGGGACTTCGACCATGATTCCCAGCTCGGGAAGCATCGCGGCAATGCCGTCCGCCCGCAAGCGCTGCACGACATCGGTGAAAAGCTCCCGCCCCGCCTCGAGCTCGCCCGCCGAGGTGACCATCGGAAACATGACCTTGAGGTTTCCGCGCACAGCGGCCCGTGCCAGCGCGCGGAGCTGAATGGCAAAAATCTCGGGCCGGGCCAGGCAAAGCCGCAAGCCCCGAACCCCGAGGAACGGATTGGCTTCGCCATCCAGCGTGAAGCCGGGCACCGGCTTGTCGCCGCCCGCGTCAAACGTGCGAATGGTGACCGGGCGCCGGTCGGCCCAACGCAGCACCGCATCGTAAGCCTGAAACTGTGTCTCCTCATCGGGCAAACCGCCCCGCTCCGTCAGCAGAAACTCGGTGCGCATCAGGCCGATGCCATCGGCATATTGCGCGTCGGCATGCTCGAGATCCTCGACGCGCTGGATGTTGATAAACAGCTTGATCCGCTCGCCGTGCCACGATGCCGTCGGCCGCCGCAGGATCGCACGGGCAGACGCCCTGCTCTTGCGATGGCTTTCGCGCCGCTTCTCGAACAGGCGGACCTGCTCGGCGCTGGGATCGAGTTCGAGCGTCGCACCTTCACCATCGAGCAGCGCCGTGGCTCCGATATCCGGAACCGTGCCGAGCTGCACGACCATCGGGATACCCCGCGCGCGCGCCAACATCGCGACATGGCTCGTGGGACTGCCGCGCAAGAGTGCGAGCCCGCCGCCGCCGGACCAGTCGATCTCCAGGAATCGCGAGGGCGGCAGATCGTCGGCGCAAACGACGGCACCGCTCGGAATCTTCAGCGCCTGGCCCCCACCGCCCCGCAGAATGTTGATCACGCGGTCGCGCAGGTCCGCAAGGTCCGAGGAGCGCGCCTTCAGATATTCGTCCGCGGCCGAATTGTAGTCCGCGATCTGCGCGTCGAGCGCCGAACGCCATGCGACATCCGCCGGATCGCCATCGCCGATCGATGCGAAGATCGCTTCGATAAAATCCTCATCCTCCAGGAGCGCGACCTGGAATTCGAGAATCTGCGCAGCCTCGCCGCCGGCGATCCCGGCGAGATCCGCGATCTGCCCGCTTGCCGCGTCAATCGCAGCGCGAAGGGCAAGCGCTTCTTCAACGAGGTTACCCGCGACACGCTCGCCGTTGGTGTCCGCGTCGACACGGACAAGCGGGCCATGGGCAAATCCGATCGAGGCGGTTCTGCCGCGGTAGGCCAATCCGGTCGCGCCACCCTGCATGCTACGATGTCCCGTCTGGAAAATCGGTTGCGATCAGATCGACCAGCGCCGCGACGGCGGCCTCCGCATCACTGCCCGACGCCTTGATCTCGATCGTGCTGCCGTGCGCCGCGCGCATCGCCATAATCTTGGCCACGCTCTTGGCGTTGATCCAATCCGCCGCGCCTGCGACCCGAACGGATATCTGGGCCTGAAACTTCTTGGCGAGCTTGGTCAGCTTGACCGCCGGGCGCGCATGCATGCCCACCGCGTGCACCAGGCGCACATTGTCGGTGAAGATCTGTCCGTCCGCTTTGTCCAGCATGCTCAAATTCCATTCTTCTTCGCCGACGTCTCAGTCGGCAGAGAGTTCCTCGGCCACGGCCTTGACCTGGGCCAGTGAGCTACCGCCTGCCGCCTCGGCTGCCGCCATCACGGCCCCCTCGACAATCGGCGCGTTGCATATGACAACGAGATCGCGCCGCGCAGGCTCCAGCATCTCGACCGCCATTTCGCTGTTGGTTTCGGCACCGCCCAGGTCGACGAGAATCGCGACGCCCTTGGCGGACCAGGCATCGTTGATGGCGTCGATGATCAGGGACACGCTGGTGCCCAATCCGCCGTCGGGATTGCCGCCGCAGAACGCCACCCTGACCTCGCTGCCGACCATCTGCCGCACCATGTCGGCGGTGCCCTTGGCGATGTCCTTCGAATGCGAGACGATCACGATCCCCACGGTTTCCGTCATTGGCATCCCTCCAGGCTCGCGCAGACCGCCTGCACGAGAACGCAACTCGAGCGGGCGCCGGGATCGACGTGTCCGATGCTGCGCGATCCAAGGAACGACGCCCGCCCCTTGGTGGCCTGCATCGGCACGGTCCGCTCGACCGCTTCAGCGGCGGTGGCCCGGACCCGCGCGATCAGATCCGGCTGACCGGCCGCCGTCTTCAGCGTTTCCAGGACTGGAACAAGCACGTCCAGCATCGTCTTCTCGCCGGCCTGCGAGCGGCCACGCGCGCTCACCGCGTTCACGCCGCTGCCGAAGACGTCCGCGAGGTCGTCCGGCAAGTGTTTGTCGTGCGAGAGCGCTTCGCCCGCGGCGAGGAAGAAGCTCCCGTAGAGCGGCCCGGACGCGCCGCCGACCGTCATCACCAGGGTCTTGCCGATCATCTTCAGCGCCTCGTCGAGCGGTTGCGCGGAGATCGCATCGAGCTTGCCCAGAACCGCTTCGAATCCGCGCTTCATGTTGATTCCGTGGTCGCCATCGCCGATCGCCTGATCCAGGCTCGTCAGCTCCGGCGCACTGGCGATGACCTGCTCTGCGGCCACCTTGATCAACGACTTGAACGTCTCGGGTTGCAGCGACATCGACCTGACCCTCTAGTGAATTACCGCGGGGATGCGTTGCCCCGCGCGATCGAAATAGAGCGGATGTACCAGGTGCAATTCGACCTCCTGACCGGCCTCTAGCGGCTGCTGATGCGGATCCGCAAGCGTCACCAGCATTTCGCCCTTATAGTCCAGATGAACGTGATTCTGTTCGCCGAGGTGCTCGACACGGTGGACGCGGCCGACCATCCGCCCGCCATTGCGCGCACCGACCTTCAGATGCTCGGTACGGATGCCGACAGTCTCCGTTTCCGGCGGCACCGCCACGTCGGACAAGAGACGTGCGGGAAGGAAATTGATCTGCGGCGTGCCGAGACGCGAGGCGACATAGGAGCTGGAGGGGCTTTCATAGATCTCCCGCGGCGTGCCGAGCTGAAGGAGCTGGCCATCCTTGATCACGCCGATCCGGGAGGCCATCGTCATGGCCTCGACCTGGTCGTGGGTCACGTAAAGAATGGTCGCGCCAAGTTCGAGCTGGATGCGCTTGAGCTCGATACGCAGCTCCGAACGGAGCTTCGCATCCAACGACGAGAGCGGCTCGTCCATCAGGTAGATCGAGGGATCGCGAACCAGTGCACGGCCGATCGCCACCCGCTGCATCTCGCCGCCGGACAGGCGGGTGGCGCGGTTGTTCAGCTTGCTTGCGATATGCAACAGCTCCGCCGTCTGTTCAACGCGCTTGCGGATGACGGGCCCCGGCACGCGCCGCGCGGGCGAGCGCAGCGGGAACGCCAGGTTGTCATAGACCGTGAGATGCGGATACAGCGAGTATTGCTGGAAGACAAAGGCGATATCGCGCGATCCCGGCGGATCATGCGTCACGTCGCGGCCGTCGATCATGACTGAGCCGGCGTCAGGGGTCTCGAGCCCGGTGATCAGCCGCAGCGTCGTGGTCTTGCCGGCGCCGCTCGGACCGAGCAGAACCAGGAATTCCCCGTCATTGATCGCCAGCGAGAGCTCGCGCACCGCCTCCACCGTACCGAAGCGCTTGGTGATATTGCGCAGGATGACGTCAGCCATGGCAGGCGCTCCCCTCGTTGGCGGTCCGGATCGCAAGGCCGCTGCTGGCATCGAACAACGCCAGCCTTTCGGAGTGGAATTCGAGACCCACCGTCTCGCCGATCCGCACCGACGCGTTGGAGGGCAGCCGCGCCGCGACGCGTCCATGCGCCGTGTCGACGGTGACAATCTGCGTGGTGCCGAGATATTCCGCGCCGAACACCTCGCCACGGACGGGTGCTGCGTCGGCGAAGCGGATATGCTCCGGACGTATCCCGAGCGCCAGCGGAGCAGTGGCGCGATCCTCGCGGATTTCCCGGATCGCGATGCTGGTGTCATAGAAGGCGATGGCCCGATCACCAGACCTCAAGCCGCCCTCAAAGCGCAAAAAGTTCATGGGCGGCGAGCCGATGAAATCGGCCACGAACATGCTTGCGGGCCGGTCATAGACCTCCTGCGGCGAGCCGATCTGTTCGACGCGCCCCTTGTTCATGACGGCAATCCGGTCCGCCATCGACATCGCCTCGAGCTGGTCGTGCGTCACGTAGACGGTAGTCGCGCCGATGCGATCGTGCAGGTCGCGAAGCTCGCCGCACATCAGATGCCGAAACTCGGCATCGAGCGCCCCAAGCGGCTCGTCCATCAGAAAGGCCTTGGGCCGCCTCACCATGGCCCGCCCAAGCGCGACGCGCTGGCGATCGCCGCCCGACAACTTTGAAGTCTTGCTCGACAAGAGATGCTCGATCCGCAGGAGCCGCGTCGTCTCCTGCACCCGCTCGCGAACCTCGCGCCGGCCCATGCCCTGGCATTTCAGGGGAAAGCCAATATTGTCAGCGACATTCATGTGCGGATAGAGCGCAAAGAGTTGGAAGACGAAGGCGATGTCGCGGGCCGCCGCCCGCCGGAAGGTCACGTCCTCGCCGTCGAGCAGGATCTTTCCTTCGGTCGGCAGTTCAAGGCCCGCAATCATGCGCAGCGTGGTCGTCTTGCCGCAGCCGGAGGGTCCGAGCATCGCGAAAAAGGTGCCGTCGTCGATCGTGAAGTTCGAGCCTTGCACGGCCGTGAACTGATCAAACGACTTGCGCAGGTTTTCGACGCGAATTTGTGCCATGTTGACCGCCCTATTCCGGAAAATGGCTGACGATGACATAGCCAATCGTGCCGGCAAGGATCGTCACGAAGGAATAGCTGTACAGATCGATGGACCAGGGCTGCACCAGCATGATGATGCCGCCCCCGATCAGGGTCATCGCACCGGCCTCCCAAGGCCCACGACTGAACCAGCGAGACACTCCACTTTTGGCAACCGCAGACCCGCTCATTTGCGTACAGCTCCAAAGGTGATGCCGCGCAACAGGTGCTTGCGCAACAACACGGTGAACAGGACGATCGGAACGACGAACAGCGTGGTCGCGGCAGCAACGGCCGGCCAGTCCTGCCCGCCCTCGCCGATGATGAAGGGAATGAAGGGCGGCATGGTCTGCGCCTCGCCGCTGGTCAGGAGAACCGCGAAGGCATATTCGTTCCACGAGAAGATCAGGCAGAAGATCGCGGTTGCCGCGATTCCCGTGACGGCCTGCGGCAGCACCACCTTGCGCAGCGCCTGGAGCCGCGTGTAGCCGTCGACGAGGGCGGCCTCCTCATACTCCCGCGGAATCTCGTCGATGAACCCCTTCAGCAGCCAGACCGCGAGGGAGACGTTCACGGCGGTGTAGAGCAGGATCATGCCGAGCCTGGTGTCGGTCAGGTTGAGCTGCCGGTACATCAGATAGATGGGAATCGCGACCGCGACCGGCGGCATCATTCGCGTCGACAGTATGAAGAACAGGAGATCGTCAGCCAGGGGTATGCGGAATCGCGAGAATGCGTACGCCGCGAGCGTGCCGAGAAAGACGGCCAGAAATGTCGAGCCGAACCCGATGATCAGCGAGTTGACGAAGCGCGGCACGACCTTCGACGGTCCGGCGATGACCATGTCGCGCTGGCGCACGAGCTTATCGTACCAGGTCTCCGGCGGCGGTAGCTTGGCGATGAAATCCGGCGTCTGGCGGGTGCGCACGGTGAACAGGTTCACGTAGCCTTCCAGCGTCGGCTCGAAGATCACCTTGGGCGGGTAGGCGATGGCGTCGCTCTGCGACTTGAACGCGGTGGCGACGATCCAGAGCAGCGGCAGGATAGTGATCACGGCGTAGAGAATGACGAGGCTGCCGGCCACGGCCTTTGAACGCGGCGAGGCCTCGACGATGGAGTGAGCGGTGGACTTGGCGAGGGCAGCGGTCATCGTTGCTTCACCTTGTTGAGCGCTTTGACATAGATGTTGGCGGCACCGAATACGGTCACGAACAGGATGATGGCGAGCGCGGACGAATAGCCAGTGCGCCATTTCTCGAATGCCGCGCGCTTGAGCGTGATCGACACGAGCTCGGTGGTCGATCCCGGGCCTCCCGACGTCAGGAGGTTGACCATGTCGAACATCTTGAAGTTCTCGATCGCGCGGAACAGCACGGCGAGCATCAGGAACGGCACCGTCATCGGCAGCGTGATCGACCAGAACTGCCGCCAGGCCGAGGCGCGATCGACTTCGGCAGCCTCATAGATGTAGTCGGGAATCGAGCGAAGCCCGGCGAGGCAGATCAGCATGACGTAGGGCGCCCACATCCAGGTGTCGACCAGCACGATGGTCCAGGGCGCGAGCGAGACCTGCCCGGTCATGCTGAACGAGCTCGGCGGCACCCCCGTGAACAGGCTGATCACGTAGTTGAACGGCCCGATCTGCGGCTGCAACAGCAGTGTCCAGAAGTTGCCGACCACCGCTGGCGACAGCATCATCGGCAGCAGGATGATCGTGGTCCAAAAGCTGTGACCGCGAAACTGGCGGTTGATCAACAGCGCCAGGCCATAGCCGATGACCACCTGTAGTGCCACCGACCAGATCACGAATTGCGCCGTGGTCTGGAGCCGAAACCAGACGTCCTCGTCGGTAAGGATGTCGGTGAAATTGTCGAGCCCGACAAACCGCAGCGGCAGATAGGACATGCTGAGGTTGAGGCTGGTGAAGGACAGTCGGATCATCCACACCAGCGGAAATATGTTGATCGCCAGCAGAAGGGCGATCGTCGGCGCAACGAACAGCCACGCCATGGTTCGGTCCGAAAGGCCACGCGCGCGCCGCGTGGCGCGAGATTTGGCGGGCTCACTCATGCCTGCCATCGTAGCATGATCAGGTTGAAGGATCGTCGTCATCTGGTCCATCGGCTGGCTGGTTCGGTTTCCCCGAGGCACGTCCCCCGGGAAAACCAGTTCAGTTAATGCGATTGCCGTGTCTATTGCGACGCGACCTGCTTGCCCTGCTCCTTGAAGACTTTGGTCCAGTCCTTGACCAGGAGATCGAGCGCTTGCTGCGCAGTGCCTTTGTCGGCGACGACGTAGTCGTGCACCCGCTTCTGCATGTCGAGCAACAGTTGCGCGTAGGACGGCTCGGCCCAGAAGTCCTTCACGATTCCCATCGACTCCAGGAACTGCGGTGCGAACGCTGCGCTCTTCGGGAAGTCGGGCGCATCGACGACCGCCTTAAGGGCCGAGTAACCGCCGAGTTGCCACCATTTCTGCTGCACGGCGGGCTGCGCGAACCATTTGATGTAGGCGAGCGCGTCGTCCTTGCGGTCGGAGGTCGCGACGACCGAGATGCCCTGTCCGCCGAGCTGGGTGAAGTGTCCGTTCGGGCCGGCCGGATTGACGAAGAACCCGATCTTGTCGCCGCCGACATTCGGGTCCTTGTAGAGGCCCGGGAAGAAGGCGAACCAGTTCATCTGCATCGCCACCTGGCCGGACTTGAAGGCATCCAGCCCCTCCTGCATGTAAGCATTGGTCATGCCGGGAGCGGTGCAGCATTTGTAGAGCTCCTTGTAGAACTCGAGCCCCCTTACGGCATCGGCCGAATTGACGAAGCTCTGCATCTGGTACGACTTCTTCGGATTGTCGTAGCTGAAGCCGTAGTTATAGAGCACGTTGGTCACGCCCATGGTGATGCCTTCCGAGCCGCGCTCGGTGAAGATATAGGCGCCATAGACTTTCTTGCCGTCGATCTCGCGGCCCTGGAAGAACTCCGCGATCTGCTTCAACTCGTCGTAGGTTTTCGGTGGCACCAGGTCGCGGCCGTACTTGGCCTTGAACGCGGACTGAATTTCAGGCCGCGAGAACCAATCCTTGCGGTAGGTCCAGCCGACCGCGTCGGCCATGGCCGGCAGCGCCCAATAGTTCGGCGAGTTCTTCGGCCATTGGGAATAGCCCACGACCGTCGCCGGGACGAAGTCGTCCATCGATATTTTCTCCTTGTCGAAGAAATCGTTGAGCTTGACGTACCACTTGTTCTCGGCGGCTCCGCCGATCCACTGGCTGTCGCCGATGATCAGGTCGCAGAGCTTGCCGTGGGAATTGAGCTCGTTGAGGAAGCGATCGGCATAGCTCGTCCATGGGACGAACTCGTACTTCATCTCGATGCCGGATTGCCTGGTGAAGTCCTTGCCGAGTTCGACCAGCGCGTTGGCCGGATCCCATGCCGCCCAGCACAGTGTGAGCTGCTTGCTCTGTGCTGCGGCTTCGCCCCCGCCAAACGTCCCCAGCAGCGCCGCCCCGAGGACCGTGGTTGCCGCCAAGCTTCTTAACCAATTGAATGTCCGCATATCCGTTTCCTCTCTCGTTGAAGCATCTGACCCGCTCGGCGCGCCCTGCCGGAACGACGCCAAGACCCTGAGTTTGAGGAGCGATGGGTGGAGAACGAGACGGACCATGTCCGGAAAACGGGCCCGGAACGGCTTGGGCTCCTCCCACGCATCGGTTCGATGCGCGATGTTTAGTTTTTTTATAATGCTAAACGTATTACTAAATTTTTGAGGCCGTCAAGCCGGTTTCTCGCAGCCCTAACGAAAAGATTTGCGACGTCGGCGCGCGCAAGCGGCACGACCGCGATGCGGCAAAATGCTCGAAAATATGGTGCCGATCTTGATCGCCGATGTCGCCCGGCAGGAGCAATCCAGCCCATCCCAACAACAGGAGAGCCCGAAGGTTGGCCATGGCCACGTGTTTATCAAATTACTTTACTGAACGTTCAATGAAGCAAGCAATTCAGGGGCCCGAGCGGTCCCCTCGTCGTGAGAAATCTGACGATGGCCGCTTCCGTTCGGATTTGATCGCGTTCGTCGTGGTGGTGTGGGCACCCATCTGAGCCACAATAGCAATCGAAAGATCAACAAGAAACGACGAGTTTTGCTCGCGATTTGACCACTTTGATAGCGAGTGCAGGCGACGCTGCCTAAAGAAAGGCCCTGGCGGCCTCGCCATGCATCGATCGGAGCCGTGCGAGATCGATATCGACCGGTCGGCCATCGACGACACGCCAATGTCCGGCGACCATCACCCGGTCGGCGCTGTGGGCCCCGCACAGCACGAGCGCCGCGAGCGGATCTCCAGCGCCCGAAAACCTCAGATCGTCGAGAAGGAACCGTCCCAGGCCATCCGCGGAACCGCGGGTGCCCCAGCGCAGGGCGTCGAGATGCGTCACTGCTTCGGCGCCATAGCGAAGCTTCCCCATCAGCATCGCGTGCCGGACGGCTTCCATCATGTTGGAGCTGTCGTTCGAGGCGCTGCCGTCTACGCCGAGACCGACGGAGACCGCCGACGCCTCCAGCTCGACCGTCCGGCAGGTTCCGGACGCCAGCAGCATGTTCGAGGTCGGGCAATGACAGACGCTGACTCCGTGTCCGCCAAGCAGGCGCATCTCGTCCTCGTTGAAATGAACGCCGTGCGCGAGCCAGGTCCGGTTCGATAGCCAGCCGCAATCCTCGAGATATTCCACCGGCGTACAGCGGAATTGCTGCCGGCAGTAGTCGTTCTCGTCTTCGGTTTCCGCAAGATGCGTGTGCAGCCTGCGGTCATGCTTCGCGGCGAGCGCCGCGGTCTCGACCATCATCCGGCGTGTGACGTTGAACGGGGCGCAGGGCGCCAGGGCTACGGTGGTAAACGAGCCGGGCTGCGGATCGTGATAGAGCGAGAGGACGCGCTCGCAATCCGCCAGCACGGTGTCGTGATCCTGCATCAGCCTGCGGTCGGCGATGCCGCCCTCCTCGAAACGGAGATCGATCGCGCCGCGAGTCAACGCCATCCTGATTCCGAGCGCGCGGGCCTCCTCGACCTCGATGTCAACAGCGTCGGGCATGTCGGCGGGAAATACGAAGAGATGATCCGTGGTCGTCGGATCCCGCAGCCACAGGCGTTGAGATGAGCTCATGCCGCGCGACCGACGTGGATCGAGCGCTCGAGCAGGTCGGCGCCGCGATAGGCGAGCACCGAGATCATGATGCTGAGCACGGCCCCGCTCCATACCATGCCGTAGTCGAGCGAGCCGCGCGAGACATCCATGAGGTTGCCGAGCCCCGTGCCGGTCAAGAGCCACTCCGCGATCATGACGCCGAGCAGCGCCCGCGGCGCCACCAGCTTCGCGGCCGCCGCGATGTAGCGGAACGAATACGGGATCGAGATGAACCTCAGCTTCTGGATCGGACCGCAGCCATAGACCTCGACGGTTTCAAGCGCTGCGCGCGGCACGACGGCAAATCCCTGGACCAGAAGGACGAAGGCCGGAAAGAACACCACCACCACGGCCATGAAGATGCAGGCCGAAATGGTCCTGCCCAGGAGCAGAAGTACGATCGGTGTGAGGGCGACCAGCGGCGTGCTCTGCAACGCCATGGCCGCTGGCAGGATCACCTTGAGCAATCCCGGCATCACCACCGACAGTGCGGCAAGCAGAAACGCAATGCCGAGCCCGACGAACAGGCCGAGCAGCGCCATCGGGATGGTCTGTCCCACGGCATGCAGCAGCGCCGACCTCGCTTCATCGGATCCGTCGGCAAAGGTCAGGTAGGATACGACATCCCAGGGTCGCGGCGCGACGATCGGGCTGACGTCGGCCCATTTCAGCACGGCCCACCACAGCACGAACGGCAGCGCCACCGATGCAATCACCATAAGATAGCGTTTGAAGCCGGCCTCGCCGTCCTGGCCATGCAGTTCGTCCGGCATGCGGCCCGCCGCCACGGTGACCGGGATCGTCGCACCGACCATCGAAGACCCGAGCGAGAAAAGCCCGTAACCGGTCAGCGCCAGGGCCGCTGCGGCCATGCTGATCCCCCAGAGCCTGTCGGCATTGGACTGACCGAGCGAGCCGAGCGGGAAGGTGCCGAGGCCCCAGCGCTCTCCGGAGCCGAACTCGCCGAGGATCGCGCCCAATACCGATAGCGACGCAGCCACCCTCAATCCCGCTAATACGCCCGGCATGGCGCTGCGCAGGCGGATAGAGCGCAGCAAAGTGATCTCTCCACCACCATTGGCCTTGACCAGATCGGCATGGCGCGGATCGATGTCGCGGAGCCCTACCAGCATCGAGACCATCGTCGGGAAATAGATCATGGTCGCGGACAGCACGATCTGCGGCCAGCGGCCGTCGAGCAACAGCACGAGAAGCGGTCCGATCGCGATCGCCGGCACGGCGAACAGCGCGATGTTGACGCTGCGGAACAGGCGCTCGACCGTCGGGAACAGGCAGAAGACCAGTGCGGCGACCGACGCAAATCGACGTGCCGATCAGGAAGCCGAAGGTCGATGTCGCCGTCGCCGCGACATGACCCCAGTACAGATCGGAATTGGCGCCGACGTCCGCGACCACCACGGAAAGCGGCGGGAAAATCCTCACGCCGCTGACCGGTACATGCCCCAGGGCCTCCCAGGCACGGCAACGCCAAGCGTGCAAAGGATCGTGATCCCTGCTTCGGCCGGAAGGTAGAGCGGCGGGTATTTGAGGGGATCGGCGAAGTTTTCGGCCCATCCGCGACGCCTCGCCTGCAGGAATTTCAGCAGCTCCGGCCGCTTCGACGACAGCGTGTCGGTCGTCACCGTCACGAGGTCGATCAGAAGCGGCAAGCCATGATCGTCGAACAGGACCGGCCTGCCGCTGAGACTGCAGCGCGTTCAGTTCAGCCAGCTGACGTTGGTTGTTGCTAGATTTTCCTTGATCTCCCGGTGCACACGTCGTGCACACTCCGCCCTCTAACCGATTGAAAAACTTGAACTCTCGCTCCAATCCATCATGGGGGCGACAGAGAATTTCCATTCCATCTCAATTGCTTACCCACAACGCCGGTTCAATGCAACATGATGCTTTTGATAACCTTGCCCGTCTGATCCAACTAAAATATCGAAAACAACCCCATGCAAAGTAGCACCCCAGTTGGGATCGTCGCCTATCTCTCTTTTTTCCACCTGCATCGATCCACGGAAACCCTCTAAGTCATTGGCGCATGCGACGCCTAATCCCAGCAGCCATGTTCTCACGGCTTGCTTCGTGATCGTAGGTCGCAGCCAGTCCCATCAGGAGCTTTGAGGACACAAAGGGATGCGAAACTTGGAGCGCCTCGCCCCATTTGCGATACTTCTCTGCCAAATCGCGCTCCTGATCGCCGCCTTCGCCGCGCCAATGAACACCGCGTGAATTATACACGCCGGTATGAGCGCCATGGATTATCTCTTCGGATTGGACATCCTCCATGACATCGCGGACTGGCTCGCATGGCCACACACCGTCCTTGCCGATGGGGGCGGCGGACAAGAGTCGGCCGATGGAGGTATCGCCGACCTTGGCGCGCCCCAGCTCTGCACAGAGGCGGCGAACAGTCGCAACCCACTTCGCCAGGTATTCTGCTTTCAGTTCGCCAAGCTCATCGTGCCCGGGAATCCGGTGCAGTGCGTCCAAAAGTTTATAGCTGCGTTCGGCCATCGATTTCACATGGTCGGGCGAAACCTGCAATTCGGGGGGATCGGTAGCCCCGTCGTTGCGCTTGTAAGTCCACGCGATCGCTTGAGCGAATTGTTCGGGGTGCGCTTCGATATACCGTTCCAGATTCGGGATGCCATACGCATCTTTCCTTCGCTCCCAACGCCGCGCCAAGATGCCTTTCCACGCTCTGAAAGCTCCACGATCCCAGCGAGGCCGCGTTGCGCAAAAATTTCACGCAATGCCTCAACTCTTTGTTCCTTGATGCGCTCTTCGCGCTTGTTGAAATCGATCTTATCAATGTCCTCGATCTCTTCGGCGGATTCTTCGACCCAGCCATCGCGGAATAGCCAAAGGTGCTTGTTCAGAAGATCACTCGGCTTCAGCGCCTCATAGGCGGCCTTGCCTGCGGCGGCTAGTCCCGTCGCTTCCTTCTTCGCCTTCGTGCGTACCGTCGCCCTGCGCGATAGTGTCGTGACACGGATCTTCTCGCGCATTGCCGCTTTTTCTGCGTCCGTAGCCTTACCCTTCGCCCAAACCTCGATCAGCGTCCAAACGCGAGCCTGATCTTCATCGGTAAGGTCGTGAAGCCGCTCCACGAGATCGCACAGCATATCGAGGGAATAGTCTTTCCAACAGTGCCATCTCAAGCATCTCGCGCATGAACTTGATGATTCACGGAAAGCCGATGAAAATTCTCGCGTCTTGCCGTGGATCGCCGCAGCCCAGCGCTGATCTTCGTCCAGGTCGAGCGCAGGGTCATCTTCACCCAGGACCATGGGTGCCATCGAGAAATAGCGATTCAAGTCATCGGTGGTGATCTCGCCTGCGATGGCATAGAGCAAATCGATTTTCGAGATCAAGCCCCTGAAATTGCCGATTGACCAGATCGGCGCGTCATTCAACTGCGCCAATCTTTGGCATTCTTTCTCCAGTTCGTCGTAAGTATGCCCCCTCGACAGCAGCGAAAGCCCTAATTTGTCGGTTTCATTCTTGCTGTTCCAGGCGCCGACGAACAAGAACGGCACGAGGCTTGCCGCGGTCTCATGATTGTCTGCCCATGCCGGCGTGCGCACGGCCGGCACCGTGGAAAGCTGGCGTCGCAGCACGGTAAGGGAGCAGCCGGTGGCGCTCGACAAGCGCGCAATGTCGTCGCGGTCCTTGCCCATCTCTGCGAGGGCCCTGTCGAAAGCCTCATAGTTGACGGGCTCAAAGACGATGTCTGGTTCTTTGGTCGTGGCGTTGCGCGGGTAGACGACGATGGAATGCATCGACGTTGCATAAGGCCCGAGTTCGCGCTCGACCTCCCGCGTAAATACCACCGGAATGAAGCTCTGCGCGCCTGCAGCCAGGCGCGGCAGGACGCCGGGCTTATCGAAGACCAGCACGCGGTCGCGGTACGATATCAGTTCCTCGCCACCGCGTTCGCCGAGCAGTTGCGCGAGGAAAGCGAGCGCTTCCTCGGTCGAATCCGCCGCGATCATGATTGGGGCTTCGGATGGCTTGGACAAACGTGCGAGCATGACCCGCTTGGCCGCTTCGATGGCGGGCGCGAATAATGCACCCGTCAGCGGCGGCTTGGAGACGTCGGCCCAATCTGCCCAACATTTATCGAGCGAGCGCACATGCTGCGCTGGAATGTCCTTTTCGTTGGCTTGCCGAATGCCGGCCGCTCCTTGGTGTATGCAAGGGCAACGTCGAAAGCGCGTTGCGCTGCTGCCTGAGCTCCGACCGCGATGCTCAACCTCTCCTGAACCAGTTCGCCCATGAGGCAGCCGAAGCCGCCATGTTCTGGCCCGAGCAAGTTTTCGGTGGGAATCCGCACATCCTCGAAAAACAGCTCGGACGTGTCACCCGACCATTGCCCGATCTTGTCGAGATCCCGACCGCGCTTCAAACCAGGCATCGTGGCTTGCCTGCGCTACGGTCCTTGATGCTCCGCACGACGAAGTTCCGTCGAGCTTGGCGTGCTCATTGCCCCAAGAACGGTCCGTCCTCACCTGCGCTGGTTGTAGACGTCGACGCAAACGGCCGCGAGCAGCACCAATCCCTTGATCACCTGTTGGTAGTCGATCCCGATGCCAAGGATCGACATTCCATTGTTCATGACGCCCATGATCATAGCACCGACCACGGCGCCACCGACCCGGCCAACACCGCCATAGGCGGAAGCACCGCCAATGAAGCAGGCGGCGATGACATCGAGTTCGAAGCCGGCGCCGGCCTTCGGCGTCGCCGTGTTGAGGCGCGCGGCGAAGACGAGGCCAGCCAGCGCGGCCAGGACGCCCATGTTGACAAAGGTGAGGAAGGTGAGCCGTTCGGTCTTGATGCCCGACAGTTTTGCCGCCTTCGCATTGCCGCCCACGGCGTAGATCTGCCTGCCGATCACCGTTCGCCGTGTGAGAAAACCATAGAGCGCGATCAGCGCGGTCATGATCACGAGGACGTTCGGCAATCCGCGATGCGAAGCGATCAAGTAGGTGAAATAGAGCACCGCGCCCGCTAGCACGGCACTCTTCGCGACAAAGAACGCATAAGGCTCGACCTCAATGCCATGCGATTGCTCGCGCGCACGGCTCTTCGCGCTGGCATAGACCAGTGCCAGCGCCAGCACTGCGCCAATAAACAGCGAGGTCGGATACAGCGTCCCGACTCCGGGAAGCAGCTCCGGAATGAATCCCGACGACAGTTTCTGGAAGGTCGGCGGAAACGGTCCAACCGATTGCCCCTGTAGCAGCGCAAGCGCAAGCCCCTTGAACACCAGCATGCCTGCCAGCGTGACGATGAAGGATGGAATGCCGAAATACGCCACCCAATAGCCTTGCGCCGCCCCGATCGACGCGCCGACCAGCAGACAGGCGATGAATGCCGCGGGGTAATCGACGTGATAGCGAACCATCAGCACGGCGGCGACCGCCCCGATGAAGCCGGCCACCGACCCGACCGACAAATCGATATGGCCGGTGACGATCACGAGCAGCATGCCCAGTGCCATGATCACGATATAGCTGTTCTGCAGCACCAGATTGGTGAGATTGAGGGGCTGCAGCAGCGTGCCATCGGTCATGAACTGGAAGAACAGCATGATCGCGAACAGCGACAGCAGCATGCTGTAATTGCGCAGATTGTTTTTGATGAATCCAGCGTGCCCGCGCTGCTCTGGAAGTGAAACCGTCTTGTCGGTCATGGCTGCATTCCACCCGCTTGCATCTTGTTATGTTCGACGACGATTTGTACGGCCTTGTTGCGCATGATCGCACGCATGATCTTTTCTTGCGTCGCGTCCGCGGCGGCGAATTCGCCGACGAAGGCGCCGTCGTTCATCACGCAGATCCGATCGCAAATTCCGAGCAGCTCCGGCATTTCCGAGGAGATCACCACGATGCCCTTGCCGGCCTCCGCCAATTCGTTGATGATACAATAAATCTCATACTTCGCGCCGACGTCGATCCCGCGGGTCGGCTCGTCCAGGATCAGAACCTTTGGGTCCGTCATCAGCCACTTCGACAGCACCACCTTCTGCTGGTTGCCGCCGGAGAGATGGCCGGTTTCCTGGTAGACATCGGAGCACCGGATGCGCATCCGATTGCGATAGTCACTCGCCGCTTTCAGCTCCCTGATGTCGTCAATGACCCATCGCGATGCTACCTGGAAAAGGCTCGCGAGCGTGATGTTCTTGCGCACGTCGTCGGCGAGGATCAGCCCGAGCTGCTTGCGGTCTTCGGTCACATAAGCGAGGCCCGCGTCAATCGCCGCGGAGACGGTCGCAAGGCTGACCTCGCGGCCGTCCAGTTGCACACGCCCGCTGATATTGTAGCCCCACGCCCGACCGAACAGGCTCATGGCGAATTCGGTGCGTCCGGCGCCCATCAGGCCGGCGATGCCCACGATTTCGCCATGCCGCACGTGAAAGCCGACGTTCTTGATCACTTGGCGCTCCGGATGGAGCGGGTGATGCACGGACCAGTTGTCCACCACGAGCACGGGGTGCCCAATCCTGACCTCGCGCGGCGGAAAGCGATGGGCGAGATCGCGATCGACCATGCTGCGAATGATGCGGTCTTCCTCCACCTGCTCGGTCCGGCAGTCGAGCGAGTCGACGGTACGGCCATCGCGCAGGACGGTGATGCGGTCGGCGATGCGGGCGACCTCGTTTAACTTGTGCGAAATCAGGATCGAAGCGATGCCCTGTTCGCGGAAGGCCACAAGCCGGTCCAGTAACGCTGCGCTATCGGCTTCGTTGAGACTGGCAGTGGGCTCGTCCAGGATCAATAGACGTACACGCTTGGAGAGCGCTTTGGCGATCTCGACCAGTTGCTGCTTGCCGACCCCGAGATCGGTGATGAGCGCATCCGGCGACTCGCGCAAGCCAACCTGGGTCAACAGATCCCGCGTGCGCCGATATACCGCGTCGCGGTCGATAACGCCGAACCGCGCCGGCGGATGCGACAGAAAGATGTTCTCTGCGATCGACATCAGCGGAATCAGCGCGAGCTCCTGGTGGATGATGATGATCCCGAGCGCCTCGGAATCGTTGATGTCGCGAAAGCGCCGCTCTTCGCCGTCGAAGACGATGGTGCCTTCATAGTCGCCGTAAGGATGGACGCCGCTGAGCACCTTCATCAGCGTCGACTTGCCGGCGCCATTCTCACCCACGAGCGCGTGAATCTCGCCGGCCTCGACGGTGAAGTTGACGTCGCGCAGCGCCTGTACGCCCGCAAAGCTCTTGCTGACGCCGCGCATTTCTAGCATTGCCGTCATCAGATCAAATCCTGCAGCAGAGTTCCTCAGGCGAGATGTTGTCCGGCAGGCGTGACCCTGCACGCCTGCCGGACGCCATCCGCTCACTCGAATTGCGAGCGCTTGTAGTAGCCGCTGTCGATCAACACGCCGTCCCAGTTGCTCTTGTATACCACCACCGGCTTGAGCAGATAGGACGGCACCGCCTTGACGCCGTTGTTGTAGGTCTTGGTGTCGTTGACGGGGACCTCCTTGCCGCTGAGCGCCGCATCGACCATGTCAGCCGTCACCTTCGCGAGATCACGGGTGTCCTTGAAGATGGTGGAATATTGGTCGCCGCGGAGCATCGCCTTGATCGACGGCACCTCTGCATCCTGCCCGCTGACGATCGGCATTGGCTGCTCGGGCGTGCCGTAGCCGACGCCCTTCAGCGAGGAGATGATGCCGATCGAAAGACCGTCATAGGGCGACAGCACCGCATCGACACGCTTCTTGCCGTAGAAGGCGCTGAGCAGATTGTCCATGCGGGACTGCGCGGTCGCGCCGTCCCAGCGCAAGGTCGAGACCTTGTCCATGCCCATCTGTTTGCTGCCGACGACCAGCTTGCCGCTGTCGATATAGGGCTGCAGCACCGACATCGAGCCGTTGTAGAAGAAGTACGCGTTGTTGTCGTCGGGCGAGCCGCCGAACAGCTCGATGTTGAACGGACCCTTGCCCTCCTTGAGTCCAAGCCCCTGCTCGATCGACTGCGCCTGGAGCACGCCGACCTGAAAATTGTCGAAGGTCGCGTAGTAGTCGACGTTCGGCGTGTCGCGGATCAAGCGGTCATAGGCGATCACCGTGATGCCCTTGGCCTTGGCCTGCTTCAGCACGTCCGAGAGCGTGGAGCCATCGATCGCCGCGATCACCAGAACCTTGGCTCCCTTGGTCACCATGTTCTCGATCTGGGAGAGCTGGTTGGGAATGTCGTCTTCCGCGTATTGCAGGTCGGTGCCGTAGCCGCGCTCCTTCAACACCTTGACCATGTTGTTGCCGTCATCGATCCAACGCGCCGACGACTTGGTCGGCATGGCGATGCCGACCGTCGCCTTCTGTGCAAGTGCGCCGCTGCTACATATCGCGGCGGCGAGGCCCGCCAGCGCGAGCATACGGAACGTCGTCTTCAACTTGAGCATGTTTCACTCCCTTCGGTTTTAGGAACGTTTCTCGTTGCAGTGTGGTTTTGGTCGTCGAAGATCTCCTAAGAGCGGGCGAGCCTGATATCCGGCTCCGCGCGGCCGTGCGCGGCGACCTTAAGGACGAACGTGCGCCCGTGATCCGGATCGGCGGCACGCGCCGCCTCATCCATGTCCTGCCAGGCCGAGGTAACCAGGAGACGCGACAAATCCTGCCCGACGAAGGCCGGGCAGCTCGCCTGCCGCGCCGGAACGTGCAGGCAGCGCAGGTGCTCACCTTGCGGACTGTAGACGTCGACGCAACTGCCGCCCCAGCGCGCGTTCCAGATCAAGCCATCGGCATCGACCACGGCACCGTCAAGGCCGCCAATGCCGCGATGCTCTAGCAGAGCTTCGGGCGCGCCGCGCGGCAGACCGGTCGCGGGATCGAGCGCCACGCGATAGAGCTCATTCTTGGCTGTATCGGCGAAATAACCGATCCCGCCGTCAGGCGAGAAGCAGATCGCGTTAGGAATGGTGATATTGGCGAATAGCTTTGAGATTTCGCCGCAATGGAGCGCATAGATGCTGCCGGCACCAGCCTCGGCTTTTCTCCCCATCGTGCCGATCCAGAACGTTCCGGACGGATGCACCCGCGCGTCGTTGGATCGGCTGCGCGGATTGTCGGCCTCGAGCGGACGATAGAGCGTCATAGCGCCGTCGCGGATGGAGCGGATATAAAGACCGTCTTCCGCCGCGATCAGCTGATGTTCGGCATCGATGCGTGCAAGCGCGCTGGCCATTTTGCCGAGACGATGGATGCGCACTTGTCCGCTCACGAGGCGAGCCTCGAACAGCTTGCCCTCGAGGATATCGAACCACCAGGCAGTATCGGTCGCTGCGTCGTAGGTCGGCCCCTCGCCGAGATGGCAGCGCTCCGCGCATAGGATGGAAGTCGGCGCCTGCTCCATCATGTCGGGCTGCCTGCTGAAATAAAGCGGTAGACGCTGTGGTGCCGATAGACGGAGCCGGGCGCCAGCTGCGCGCTCGGAAAGTCTGCCCGGTTGGGCGAGTCGGGCCAGATCTGCGGTTCGAGGCAGATCGCGTCGGACTGCCGGTAGAGCCGGCCGCGTTTCCCGGCAATCGACCCGTCGAGATAGTTTCCCGAGTAGACCTGCAATCCGGGCTGATCGGTCAGGAGCTCGAGGATTCGCCCCGACCGCGGCCCTTCGAGCCGCGCAACAAGGCGCAATTCGCCGGCGCCGTCGAGGCAGAAGTTGTGATCGTAGCCCCGGCCGTAGCGCAGCTGGGTATCGTCGCGGCGGATCCGGTCTCCTATCGGTGTGGGGCTACGGAAATCGAACGGCGTATCGGCAACCGCGCGCGGCGGCCCCGGCCACGGAATCGCGCCCGAATCGATCGCGAGGAAATGATCGGCAGCGATCGTGAGCCGATGATCCAATATGGCCAGGCCGGACGCGGCGCCTTCGAGATTGAAGAAGCTATGATTGGTCAGGTTGACGATCGTCGAACGGTCGACGCATGCCTCGAAGCGTACCGACAGCTCCGTCGGGCCGGTCAGCCGATAGGTGACACGAACACTGAGCCGGCCGGGATAACCCTCTTCACCATGGTCGCTGACGTAGGCAAGCGTAACCATGGGCTCGGCGCCGTCCTCGATCTCGATAATCTGCCAGAGCCTTCGGTCAAAGCCCTCTGGCCCGCCGTGAAGAGCGTGCGCGCCGTCATTGGCCGCAAGCCGCGCGACCTCGCCATCGATCTCGAAACGGGCGTTGGCGATGCGATTGGCGTAGCGCCCGACCGTGACGCCGAAGAAGCCCCGCACGTTCAAGTAACCGGTGAGATCGTCATGGCCGAGCACGACGTCGTCGCACGCACCTTGCGCATCGGGCACCATCAGCGCCTGAAGTGCCGCGCCATAGGTGATGATATGCGCTTCGAAGCCCCGTGCACCCAGAAGCACCGCGCGCTCAACCGGACGACCGTCCGCCAGCGTGCCGAAGACATCCCGTGCAATGCGTGGGGCTGTGTTGGCCATGGCTCAGCCTTCGAACACTTCGACGATCCGGCGTCGGCCCGGCCCATCGGTCGCGGCGATGGCGGTAACATGCTGATCCCGCGCAATCTTGCCGAAGCCAACAATAGCGACACGCGGTGCTGTCATGGTCCTTCCCGCGCTTCAACTGACAGTGCTTCTTGAGCCGATGAGTTCGCCTTTGCCGTGCCTTCGTGCCGGCGCATGCCGTTGTGGATGACCTTGATCATGGCCGCCGCGGCCGTTTCAGCATCGCCCACCGCGATGGCGTCGACGATGCGTTGATGCCAAAGCAGCACGGTTTCGCGATCGCCCGCTTCGAGCGGCGCACTGAGCAGAAACGACGCGCGCAACGCCGCCTCGATCACATGACCGATCGAGCGCATGAACAAATTGCCGGATGCGTTGGCGACGGCGATGTGCAAGGCAAGGTCGGCATCGGCAAAGCCGACGGAGTCCGAGGCCTCCCGCCGCATCCGATCGAGGCTGCGCTGAAGCTCCAAGATATCGGCTTCCGAGCGTCGCGCTGCCGCGAGCGCCACCGCCCGCGGTTCGACCGCCAGGCGAATCTCCGCGAGGTCGCCGAGGAAACGCTTGTCTATGCCCGCATCGAGATGCCAGGCGAGCACATCGGCATCGAACATGTTCCACGCGCCGCGCTCCCGCACGACAGTGCCGACCCGTGCCTTGGTGCTGAGCAGCCCCTTGGCCACCAGCGTCTTCACGCTCTCACGCAGCACTGGGCGTGAGACACCGAACATCGCGGTGAGTTCGGCGTCACCGGGCAGCCGGGTCCCTTCCGCATAGCGGCCGGCGATGATGTCAGTGCCAATGCTGCGGGCCACCTCGGCATGATTGGAATGGGCGCGCCGCGTCGGAATCACGACAAGCTGCGAAGTCATGGGTTTGCCCCAGCACTGGCGACCGCCGAGCGATACGCCACCGCGGTCATTGCCCGCTGCAGCGCGATCGAGGCGAACGGCGGGATGCGCGCCACGAGGTTGGCGACGTAACGATAGCCGCACGAAAGGCTTTGAGAGGCATGAGGCGCGTTCTCCCGAACTGCTTGTTTCCGGGTGCTCTCCGCCGGCGTAGCGGTGGCATGGCACCTTCGGGCTGCTCGTTTGAGGCAGCTAAGCCAATATTTCACGCCAGGAAGGCCCTGACTAGTAATATTATTTTACTATTTAGGCCCGATTCCAGCCGGGAAATACGGATCGCCTCGCCCACGACAACGGCCCCTTTGGCGTCGGGCTCCGACGAGCCTATCCGAAACACGCCGGAGTCTTCTGCAATGCACGTTCGGTGACGGCCGATTCAGGCAAAGCAGATTCGTTCTGCTCGGTGTCCGGCCAGGACCACCAATGGTTTGCGCTGACGAGCAAACGGCCAGCTACAAGGAAACGATGCCGCTATCGGATTTACGCGACAGCACCATCCTCCTTGCTGGCCCTGCTGAAGCTCGACACGATAGAAGGCTGCCTGTTTGGCAAAAACCCAGGCGGCCTGATCGAGATATGGCGGTTGCAGGACGAGGGCTCCGAAAAGCGCCCCGCGCCGACACGGCATCAAATGCGCAACAACGGCGATTTCAGCGCACTGCCTGAACTCGCCATTGAGCAGAAAACCTTGCAGCCCTCGACAACCCGTTCAGCACGAGGTTGTTACCTATGTCGTAGGTACGTTCCGTTACCGATGTCTGCGGGCCAGACATCGGCTGCGCGAATGCGCGGTGGTAGAGTGACGCTTTCCACCTCCGACAAGTGAGACTGCTCGTCAGCCACTCGCCTATCTCCCGACCCAAAATTTCTGGTCGTGCGCCAACCGGAGGCGGCCCCGCCCCGCTTCGGAAGGCTTGCTCACATTGGCTGTTGCTAGATTTTCTTGATCTCCCGATGCACACGTCGTGCACATGCTGCCCACTAACCAATTGAAAAATTTGAATTCTCGCTCCAGCCCATCATGGGGGCGCAGCGTCTGCTTCGGCGGCGCGGGAGCGCTACCGCCTTCCCCGCACCGAACCAACTTGCGTTACCTTCCTCAATCATCCGCATGGTGCAAGGCGTAAGGCGCTAGACGCTATGTTGGCCGGCCAAGCGAGTGTTCGACTGGCTTCCGTTTGCCGATATCAGCCAGCTTCCGCGATTCAACAACAAATTGAAGTTGCGTCCGTTGAGGCCGAGCCGCAGCCTCAACGACACGTTCGTGCGCAGGTCCGCCGACTATTGGCGGGCGAGCCGGTGCTGCTCCTCCGGCGTCAGTTTCCGCAATTGATCGTCCGTCAACTGCCCCACGCCCACATACTGGACCGAACTCGTCGGATCGTAGCTCTGTCGACCTTGGTCACGTCGACCCCGCTCCTCACCGCCATCCGGCGAGGTCCCCTCGCCGCCGCCGAACCCGAGGAATTCGACGATGATGATCGACGGACGGTCGTTGGTGCTGGGCGCGATTGGTTGAGCCTGTTGCGTCGCCGCCGTCAGGTTGTTGCTGGTGGACAATGCCGCGACCGGCGGCGCCTGCACCGTGGGAACGCCGGTGACATTGCCCTGCGCCTGGATGTTCGCGGCGTTGACGATCTGCAGCGCCGCGAGGTTGACGTTGCCGGAGGAGCGAATCCCCGCCTCGCCCGCATCGATCGTGCCAAGCGGCGCAATCAGATCGACATTGCCCGCTGCGACACCTGGGATGGGGTTGAGGGTCGCGATGCCGGCACCTGAGGACGGCACGTTTGGCGACAGAGTCACGGCGCCATAATTGTCGTAAACGCGCTTCGCTGGCGTGTAGACGATCGTGCTCTTTGCGCCGCGGCCGGCGTTGATGTCGCCTTCCGCCGACCAGGCGAGGATGTCGCCGCCGAACGTCGTCATGATGCGCGACAGGCCGAGCAGCACGGAACCCTTCGAATAGAAGCCGATATCGCCTGTCCCTTGCGTCACCACGCCCGCCGTGGAGGGCGGCACCTGGCCTTCGACGCCGACGACGATCTGGCCGCCCGGGGCCATGAGCTCGATATCGCCGCCGAACAGCGTCTTCACGCCCGAGCCGCCGAAGAGGGTGATGTCGCCGGCGCGCGCGATTTCGTTTCCTTGCGCATCCTTGTCCGGGAACAGCGTCGCGATCATCTGCCGGCCGCGCAGGTAAGAGCCGTAGCGGCTGCTGGCGGGTTTGTTGTATTCCCGGCCGCCCTCGCGCAGCTCCGCATAATAGACCTGCCGCAGGAAGATGCGCTGCTGCTCCGGCGCAAGGCCGTCGAAATAGGCCAGCGCCTCTTCATCCGTTCCGGTGAAGTCGTAGCGTTCCGCCAGCCAGCCGGACAATTCCTGCGCATAGATCTTGGCGGCCTTGCCCGGCTGGTCAGCAAGCGGACGGGCGGGATCGGCGAGGTTGACCGGGTCGAGATAGCGGGCGCGGATCGCATTCCAGTCCGCGCCCTCCATTCCGGCCATCATGGTGATGGACGCGCCGTCGCGCTTGTCGTTGCTGATGATCGCGCCCACGGAGGTGACGGAGGCCTTGTCCTCCATCTGGATGCCATGGCCCGCAGTGATTTCCAGCGCGCCGGGGCCGGCGACCGTTACATTGCTGTAGACGATGTCGCCGCCGGCCTCGATTAGGGATATATCGGTCAAATTGCTATGCACCGACACGATATCGGCGCTCAATATGTCGCCACCGGCGCGCATCCACACCGGCGCGCCGGCTTCATACCAGGTAAGGACGCTGCGATTGAACCCGAACACTGGCGATCTCCCCTTCATGTCGCGAACGGCCCCGGTCTCAAGGCTGACAATATCGCCCGACACGGCATAGAAGCGCGACGGGGTTGCATTGCCGGCATGGAGCGCGGCGTCGAGCGGCGTATTGGGACCGAAAGCGAACAGCGTTGCGATACCCTTAGTGCCATCAGCCGATAGATTGTGCGCCAGCAACGTTGGATCGGCACCATTGCTGTAAGTGCGATAGCCCGCGAAGGCCGGGCGGAAGGGCGTCGACAGCGCGGTGTCCGCGCCCGAAATGCTGATGCTGTAACTGTGGGTGGGGGCATAGATCGAGCCGCCGGCCAGCAGTTCGAGCTGGCCTTTCGGCGATGGCGCGAGCAGCAGGCCCGAGGCTTGGGGCCCATTGGTCACGTCGAAAGCGCCCTGGCCCAGTTTGATATCGCCGCTGGCGGCGACAGCGCTCAGGATGGAGGGATAGATGAAATATTGGTAGCTAGGGGTAACACCCGCCGGCAGATCCTCCACGCTGACATTGCTGCCCCCAGCGCTGCCCCGCATTTGCGCATTCGGCGTGAGAGTGGGCGTCAAATCGCCGCCGGCGGAGAACAGATTGATGGCGGTATTCCGGGTCCAGAGCGAGAACCAGCCCTCGCCCTGGCCGCTAAAGGCTGCGCCATTATAGGTGAAGGGGGACGTATTCACCAGGCCCACGCGGCCCGGATCGCCCGCGCCGCCCAGCACGAGATCGCCGCGCGTGTCGATAGTGGCGACGGCGTCGCCCAGCATCAGCACCGGCCCGCCCAAGGGGGTGCCACCGGCGGCGACGAACGGGTCATCCGGACGAATACCGCCACCATTCGCGCTATAGCCGTCCTTGACGCCGCCGAGCGCGCCGCTTTCAAACGCGACCGCGCCGCGCAGATTGGTGAAGATGCCGTTGAGATCGAGAAGATGCGAGATCGGCCTCGGATATGTCGCCGTGACGGACTCCAGATCGGAATTGAACGAACCGCCCGCCTTGATCGAGAGATCGCCGCCGCCCGTCAACACAAGATCGCCGCCGACCACGCGCCCAGTCGAGCCGACCGCCGCGACCAGCCCCTGCGAGCGCGCCGAGCGATTGGCGTTGGTGTTGCGGGCGGCATCGCCGCGCGCATCGACCACGCCGGCATTGCCGCCGGCGATGATATCGACATTGCCGCCGCCCAGCGCGCCGAAGCCGGTGAAGCCGACCAGACGTGGCGTGGCGCCCCCTGCGTCGGAGCTGTTCACATAAGTGCCGAAATTGATCCACCAGCTCGTGGCGATGTCATTCACCCCAGCCGTGCCGCTGTTACCCTGCCGCCACAGCCAATTGCCGACCGCGCTGCTGGAATAGAGGGCTGCTTGAAATTTCTCCTTTGTAGCGCTGGCCGAGTCCTTGTCCCAGCTATCGCCACTCACATTGCGGCCGGCGGAAACCAGCAGATTGCCGCCCTGATCGGGATACCACGCCCGATAAGCCGCCAGCGCGGCGCTGTAATCCATGCTTTCATTGACCGTGCCGAGAATGGAATCGGTACCGGCGCGTGTGCCGCGCGGCAGGTTGAAACCCGCGTTGGCGGTCTCGCCGCCCGGCAGCGCGGTCGGCGTACCCGCCGTATAGACGCCGAACATCGACATCATGCGCACATCGCGGCTCGCGAGCAGATTCAGATCGCCGGTGCCGGTGCGCAGCACACTGTAGAGTGGGTATTCCGGGCTGTAGGTGTAGGTCTTCGTGCCACCGCCGCCGCCGCCAACGCAGAAATCGCCAAGTCCGCAGAGTTCTTCCAGACTGACACCAAGAGCCGCTTCTATCGAGGGAAAGCCGGTATAGGCCAAGAATTCTTCCAGCGTCATTCCCTCTACGGCTGGATCGCCCCAAATGTCGGATACGAAAGCCTTCGTGAATCTCAAGACAGATGAATCTTGCACAGAGCCACGCATCCCATAATGCGTATCCGCCAGCACGATATCGCCCTTGCCGGCCACATCGAGCGCCCGCACATCGGCGGAGCCGAGATCCGCTCCCGCCACCGCCGTCATGTCCCACGAGGTCGAGCCTTCCGGCAGCATCGGCGCCAGCGCCCAGTTGCGGCGATTCTGGCGTCCGTCGGCATCGACCGGCCACAGATTGACCGGCTTGTCGTCCACCAGCTCCACCTTGGTCTGGGACGGGATCAGCGCGCCGCGCGCCAGCGTGATGCGTTTGCTGGTATTGAGCGCCACCGGCAGCGGCACGCCCTTGGGCCAAATGAAGGCCGCCATTTTGGCATCCGCATTAAGGCGCGTGCCCGCGCCGAGCCGCGCGCCCGGTGTCAAGGTCAGCGTCTCGCCCAGCACGGTGCCGGCCTTGATGATCGTGCCTGATGATGTCACCACGTCCGCCGCCAGCACCTGACCCGCCACCAGCGTCAGATTGCCGTCAAGCACCATCGCGACCGGCAGAACCGTGCCTGATGGCAATGTCGCCGCGCCGGCCGGGATATCATAATTGAGCACCGCGCCCTGCTGGAACTGCGTTCCCGTATCCAGCACCACGCCATCGATGGGGACCACGATGTCGCCGCCGAACGGCGTCTTGCCGCCGTTCAGATCGTCGCGCCCCTCGGTCAGCACCCAGCCCGCGCCCTTTTCGTCGGGATTATCAGGCGGCGGCGCGAAGCCGTCATTGATGCTGCCATGGATGTTCAAATCGCCCGCCGCGCGGATGACCAGCACACCCGGCTCGCCGAAGCCGCGCAGCGCCGGGTTGAGACGATTGGCGTTGGGGCCGTAGCGATAGTTTGACAGATCGATATCGCCCGAAACCGTCAGCGCGCCGCCGGGATTGGTCGCGGAATTGCTGACGATCTCGACGCCGGGGCGCAAATGATAATCGCCGAGACGTTTCAGACGCGCGGTGAGCGACGCATTGCCGAGCGCGGCGTTGATGAAGGCCTGGCTGTGGCCGTCGATGGTGTCGAGATAGGCTTGCGTGATGAGCTGCGGCCGCGCGCCCGACACGTCGGGCAGGTCCGCCAGCGGCGCATCGTCATAGCTGCGGAAGGCATTGACGGCTGTCGTCTTCGCGCCTGATATCGCGGGTGTCCCCAGAATATCGATCGCCACATCATCCGCGCCCACCCGCGCGGCATTGAGGTCGAGCGTGCCGCGCGCCTTGCCGTCATTCCTGCCCGCGCCCGTGCCTTGCGCGATTTCGGTTCCGGCGCGCAAATCGATTGCCGCATTGGTCCCAAGCGTGAGCCTGCCTTCGCGGCTCGTCAGGTCTACGATGGCCCGGTTCGGGCTGTCGATGATCTTGCCGTAGCTGTCGAAGCGCATCCCCGTGCCATGCGCGTCGAGCGTGCCGTTGAGCGTCAGATCGCCCTTGGCGGCAAGCCGGATCGCGCCGACCTGATAACCGCTGGCGTCGATGCGGCCATTGACGGTGAGGTTGCCGCCATCGACGACGATCTGCACCTCGCGCGCCTTGACCTCGTCGCCAACGGTGAGATCGCCCTGTTTGATCTGGAAGCGCCGCGCGCCGAAGACTTCGCCCGCATTGAGCCGGCTGTTGAGCCCGGCGAAATCCGCCAGGGTCTGCGCCCGCAGCGTTATCTGTGCCGCGTCATAGGGAACGATCGTGCCGCCGGCATCGTATGCGCCGCTGGCGGAACCGAGAATGGTTCCCATGAGATCGACATGCCCCGCCGCAGTCCCCAGCGCCGTAACGCTCATCGCGCCGCCGCGATTGTTCTTCGCCGAGAGATCGATGAGCGAACCCGACGCAGCAAGGATGTTTCCGCCCGTGCTCGCCAATATGAGGTCGCCGCCCCAGCTATATTTGGTGACGTCGAACATCTTGACTGCGCGTCCCGCAAGATCGATGCGGGCCTTGTCGGAAAGCGTGATATCCTGCGCGGCGTTGAGGGCCAGCTTGCCGGAGGCGAAGGCCAGCGTCGTGCCGATATCGATCCTTTGCGCCGCAAGTTGCAGTTCCGCGCCCAGCGTGTCGCTGCCGGCCGTCTTCCCCGCGCCTGACAGCGTGATCGCGCCGCCCGCCGTGAGGCTGTTGACCGAGCCCGCCTCACCGGTGACGAGCGGGCTATTCAGCGTCAGGTCGCCGCCGCTATATTGCCAGCCCTTATCGGCCACATAGTCGCCCTGATGGTGATAGACCGCGAGCGCCCCCTTGCCGCTGGAGGTGATCCGCTCGCTCGCCGTCAGATTGACCGACGCGAAGCCGAGGGCGAGACGATCGGCGGAAACCAGATTATTGGGCTGGGTGTTGGGCGCATAGCCGAGCAGGATGCGGTCGGCCACGATGTCGAGGCTGCCGTCGCCGAGCAGGTCGCGCATCGCCGCACCGGGCGCGGCCGGTGTCGAATAGCCTGGAACCGGGCTGGGACCGGCGGCTGTCGCGCCCGCCCAGATGAACTCTCCGGCGGTGATGGTGACCTTGTCGTCAGCGGAGCCATAGCCGTAGACGGCGGGGGTGCCGAACACCAGCCGCTGGACCGACGATTTGCCGGTGCCGGTGGCGAGCGTGTTCAGTTCAACCGAGCCGAACAGATTGAAGGATTCCCGCGCGTTCAGCACCAGCGTTTCGAGCGCGGGTGTGCCGACGGCGGTGTTGCCCTTGAGCAGGCCCGCCAGCACATCCTGATTGAGCGTCATGCCCGGCGGGAGCTGGCCCGCGGCGCGAGCTGCAGCCAGCCTTTCGCTGGAGCCGAGATTGACGGCGGAGACCCCCAGCACCAGATTGCGCGCGCCATAGCGCAGATTGTCGGCAAGCGTGAAGGCCTTGTCGGTGGAAACGCCGATGGTGCCTTCGGTATAAAGCGTGGTTTCGCCTGAGCAGACCGTGATGCAGCCGCCGATATCGACCGGCACGCTGCCGGGCTGGGTCGGAGCCAGCAAATTGATCCAACCATTGGACACCGCGAGCATGCTCATGTTGCCGCCGCCGAAAATGAAGCCGTCGCTGGAATCATAGCTCGGCGCGCCACGGCCGATCGTGGTGATCGACGCGCCCTGCTCGACCAATATGCGCCCCTCCCCCGGCCTTGCATCGCTTCCCGCGGCGATCAGAAACACCTCCGGCGCCGACAGCACCGCGCCCGAGCGGACGATCACGGAATTGGCGGGGCCGATAAAGCCCACCTGGGTGCCGCCATAGCTCACCACGGGTACGCCGCCGATCGACAGGCGCGATGCGCCGAAGCCGCTGAGATCGCTGGCATAGAGCGCGACGCCGCTCTTGTCCGTCCCCACCGGCTTCTGGCCATCGGCAAGGATTTCAATCGGACGATTTGAAGTGATCCCCACCGCCAGTGTGCCGCCGAAGCCAACGCTTCCGGCCTGCGGCGCGAACAGCGCCTTGCCGTCGAATTTGAGGGCGGGCGTATCGCCCAGCCCCGCGCCCGCCCCCGGCATCAGCATCAGGGTCTTGGCGTCCACGGTCATCATGCCGCGAGCAATGCCGCGCCGCGCCGCATCGGCCAGCACGAAATCATTGTAGCTCTTCTCATTGTAGGACGAATGGGTGCGAACGCTATCGGCCGGGGTGATGATGATCTGGCTCGCCAGCGCGTCGCGTACGCCGGTATTGGCGGTTCCCATGATACCATCAGCGACATAGGAGCCGTTGCCGATGCCGGTGACGCCTGCGAGGCCCATCTGATTGCCCGCGCCGATCTCGACGCGGAACGCGCCCGGCAGCAGCGCATAGGTGGATGGCAGCAGCGTATAGGTGCCCGCCAGCAGGCCCGGCACACCCGAGGGGATCGTCACCTGCCGCCCGATGGCCGGGTTGCCCGCACCCGCATCGGCGGAAACAGGCGCATATCCGCCGGCATAGCCGGGAACGATGGCATAGACGGCATTGCCCGACCGGCTGAAGCCATAGGCGGGATTGGCATTGGCAAGCGCGGTGCGCAGCACATCGACCGAGCCGCCGCGCCCGCTGACGAAGCCCGCGCCGGTGAGGTCACCGCCGCCCGAGAGGTCGAGCGTCGCGCCCTCCCGCACATCGACCGCGACGCCGTAGAGCGAAATCCCGCGCTTGGGCTCATCGCCTGAGCCGCGGGGGCTTATCCCGTCCGGCTGGACCTCCACGCCGTTGTAGCGATAGACGATGCCATCCAGCGTGCCGCCATAGGGCATGGTGAGTCCCGCCGCGCTGACCGAGGTCAGGCTGCCCGGCAGGAAAGTGACGTGCGCTTTGATTCCCTCGGCGACCGAGAAGGGGGCGGTGCCGATCTGGAGGCTGCCATGGGGCGCGCGGACCACGCCGCCCTGCTCGATATAAGCAGCGCCAAGCATGAGCGTGCCGAAGACGGAATACGGCACATCGGGCGTCGCGCCGCCGATGGAGCGGATCGTCAGCCGGCCGTTCGGGTCGGTGATTTTTACGTCGGTAACGCTCCCGGCGGAGATGGGGATGGCGCCGGCTATGATCCTCGCCGTCGCGCCGGTGGCCGGATAGATTTGCGCCGCCGTAAGCGTCAGATTGCCGGGCACGACCAATTGCGTCGGCCAATTGCCCGCGTTCACATCCGCATTATAGCCATTGAGCAGCCTTATATCGCCCCGGCTCGTGAGCGCCGTTTCGCCGAAGCTGGAAAGGAAAACATTGCCGCCGATATCGATCAGGTCGGCATCGACGGCCAGCCGAGCTCCCGGCCTCGCCGCAGTAGGCGCCGGGGTCGGCTTGATGATGTTGGCGCCAGAGAACAGGGTAGGATAATAGGTCTGCGCCAGGCGCACATAGGGAGCTGATATCGCCACTGCCGCCCTGTCCGGCGCCGACCCGGCCAAGGCGAGGCCACCAAAGAGCCGGAAGCTGCCGCGCAGCGCCAGGCTCAAATCGCCCTCGGCGAAAACCGTGCCCGCCAGCGACAGATGATCGAACCCGCCCGCCTCGATGCGGTCCTTGCCCAGCCGCGCGAAGCCATAGGTGAGGCCCGCATCGGCCGCGCCCGCCGCAAGACCCGGCGACAGCACGCTTTCGCCCTGTGTTTGCGCCAGCGTGATCACGCGCGGGTTAAGAAGTGCCGGATCGACCGGCGTGCCGTTCCTCCATTCGGCGCCGGTAAACGCAATGCCGAGCGTGCCGCCCGAAGCGCCTGCCCCGCCCGCCGCCGCGCGCATCACGCCGTCGAGATAAAGACCGTTGGCCGACCGCAGCACGATCGAGCCGCCATCGCCCGCGACCGTCACCGGCTGTCCGGCAGCGCCAAGACCGCTTTCCGGGATATCCAGCACCGCGCTTGCGCCCGACGCATCGAGCACCGCGCCGGGACGGATGATCAGGAAGCGGTCCGATGGACGGTTGGTATTGGTCTTCACATCTTCCCAGTCGATCGTGCCGCCGATCTCGATGCTGCCGCCATCCTGCGCCACGCCATAGCGGCGGTCCCTGCCGTCGCGCGCTACATAGGCGCGGCCCGCCACATCCAGCACCGCCTTGTCGCCGATCCACACCGAGGTGGGTTTGGCGGTGCCGTCATAGCCGGGAAGGCTCGGATCGGTAATGGCAATGCGGCCGCCATAGGCGTTCAACCGCCCATTGATGGTGATTTGGCCCCCGCCGCTGAGCTCGATCTTCTGGCCCGGATCGACGGTGACGACCGCGCCTTCGCTTATTTCGACCGGCGCTTTCACCGCCACATAAGGCCCGCCGGAACCAAGCTTCAGGCTGGCGCCGGCGCGCTGGGTGAGCACCCCCTTGACCGCATTTTCCTGCCACAGCGGCGGCGTCCATATCTCAAGCGCGCTCGACGTATCAGCGGCGGAGGGTACGCCGAAGCCCCCATCCTTGACCCGGTAGACAGGCGCGAACACATCCAGCGCCGCGCCTTCCGCCACCTTGACGCCGCCATAGCCGGTAATGTCATATTTTGAGAAACCGGACTGGAACAGATCGGTGGCAAGCGACAGACCTTGCGACGATCCGCCGCCGATCACGACCGCCAATGCCGTCTCGATTTGCAGCGTGCCGCCGCCTTTCACGCCATAACCGGCGATATCGCCATCAAGCTTCAGCGTGCGATTGGAACCGACGGGGCCATTCTTGGGCGCTCCGGAGGCGAGAATGATATCGCCGCCCGCGCCGCCGACGGTCTTGTTCGTCTCCTTCAAGGCCGCGCCCGAGGACACGTCGATCCGGCTACCCTTCTCCATCGTCACATTGGCGCTGGTGGCCAGGAAGACATCGCCGCCGTCGATATGCGCCAGCTTATTGGTATCGGCCGGTTCAACGACGGCATTGACCCACAGACCGCGCACATCCAGCATCGCGCCCTCGCGCAGCGTGATGGAAGCCGCGCCATCAGCATCGAACAGCTCGCCGGGAACGGCGGCGCTATCAGGGTGGATCGCGAACCAGTTGGTCGCGCGGATCGAGCCGCTGCGCGCCGTGATATCGGCGGCGATGTCGGTGGTGGGCGCAACCAATGTCAGCACGCCGCCATCGGCCAGCGTCAGATCGCTCTCGATGCCGATTTTGCCGCGCGTCTCCAGCGTCAGCCCGCCGAGCCGGGCCTCGTTCAGGCGGCCGGCATCGAACCAGGCGGTGCCGGTGCGCTCGCCGGACAGCGCGGCGTCGCTCGTCAGATTGACGGTGACGTCGGCGACATCGCCGATCCTGACGTCCACCGCATAGGGCCCGTTGTTCCCCGCCGTCAGGTCATAGCGCCCCAGCACGAGCGAGCCGGCCTGCGCGATCGTATTTTGCGCAGCCTTGTAACCATCAGTGATGCCTTCGGGCCGCGCCTGCTGCTGCCGCTCGCCGGTGACGACGTCGGCGAGGATGTCGCCCTCGAACACCGCCGTCGGCGTGGACAGAATCAGCCGTCCGGCATCGCGCCCGACCGTGTAGCCCTCCTCCCAACGCACGCTCTCGCGGCCGCGGCCGAACGGGCTGGTCCAGACCTCGGTGACGTTCCAGCGCTCGTGCTTGCGGATGAAGCCGCTGCCAAGACCATAGAAGGTCATGTCGGCGCGGGCATCGTTGATGTTGTAGAGCCGCCCGTCGGCCCCGAGGAAGTTCGTGGTGCGGATATAGCCGGCCTCATAGCGGATCGAGCCGCCCGAGATGTCGAACACCGATCGGGCCTGCGCGATCACCGCCGGCGCCGACAGCGTGATGGTGCCGCCAACTGCGCTCCATTCGCCGATCCTGTGCCGGATGTTGGCGAGATGGCCGCCGAGTTCGAGCAGACCGCCCGGCGTGTAGTAGCGATCGCCCTCATAGCCGCCCGTGCCCGACGGGACATAGGTCAGATCGCGGATATCGACCCAGACGTCGGCGTTCTTGAGCGCATTGCTGTCGCGGTTCTGCGGCGAATCGCGCAGCTCGTTGCCCTGGATGTTGACCATGATGTTGTTGGCGGACATCGCCAGCGACACGTCGCGCACGCCGGAGACGTCGATCGTGGCGCCGCTCTCGGTGAAGATGCGGCCGCCGGCGGACACCGCGACCTGTCCGCCCTGCGCGATGGTCAGCGAACCTTGCGTTGCGCCCTTGAAGATCACATTGCCGCCGGTGACGATCTCGATGCGCGACTGATCGAGACGGTCGGCAAGCAGGGACAGGTTGTTGAACGCGTCGCTCGCCGACTGGCTGCGCTGCTGGTTCGCGGCGGCGGACGCTGCGATCAGCGTGTCGCGCTGGCTGTTGAGTGCGGTCTCCTCGCTCTCGAGCTCGGGGATGACGGTGGTGACACTGCCCGCGCCGAGCGTGACGCTGCCCAGCGTGTCGGTCGCGGCGTTGAGGAGATGGATGGTGCCGCGGGTATTGACCGAGGTCGAGGCGACGAGGATGCCGTTCTGCTCGATGGTGCGGCCGGCGAGCGTGATGTCGCCCTGTGCGCTGAAGACCATGCCGTCATTGCGAACGAGTCCGGCGAGGCTGCCGGCCCGCAACACCGGCGCGATCTCGTTGCCGCGGGTGGTCGATGCGATGTTCTGGTCGGTGCCATAGCCCCGCCGCAGCACGAAGTCGTCACCCGCGGCGAGCTGGGTCTGGCCGCTCGGCGTGGTGATCGCGCCGGCATTGATGACCTGCCCGCCCATCAAGAGCACGAAGCCGCCGCCGGATGTGACGGACGCCGGTGCGCGCGTCTCGATCTGTGCACCCGCTTCGACCTTGACCACCCCGCCGCCCGTGCCATTGCCGAGCAGCGCCGCCGCGTCGGTGAAGCTCGGCGTCCAGGTTGATCCCGTCTGCGTTGAATAGATGCCCTTCAGAAATTGCTCGTCCGACATCTTCGCCGTCGATGCGATCAGCGCACCGACATTGATCTGGCTTCCGCCGCCGAAGATGATGCCGTTCTGGTTGATCACGTAGACCGAACCATCGGCCTTGATATTGCCGAGGATCTGGCTCGGCCGCGCATCCGTGCCGAGCACCCGGTTGAGTGCGACCCAGTCGCGGTTGCCGTGCTGCTCAAACCGCAGATCGGTCCGAGCGCCGACGTTGAAGGTGTCCCAGGTGAGAATGGCCTTCTGCTGGGTCTGCCCGATATTGACCTTGACGCGGTCGCCGTCCGTGAACTGTGTCGGCAGGTTCGCCCCCTGCCACAGGTCGGTTCCCGGAACAGCGCCGGCCGCCCGCTGCAGTCCACCGACGACCAAGCCATTGGGGACCGAAGACGCATTCACTGCGGCGCGCGCGGCATCACGGGCCGCCTGCTGGCTGGCCTGCTGCGCCTGGATCGCGAGCGTCGCCCGCTTGAGTGCATCCGAGGACTGACTCGCGGCGCGGGCGGCTTCCTGTTGCGCCGATTGCGCTGCCGCGATCGCCGCTGCCGACGGTGTCGGCGCCTGTCCACCCAAGGGACGAGCTATCGCGACCGGGTCGGAGAAGAACAGCGCCGCCACACTGACGCCGGTGAGCAATGCAGCGCGGCGCGCATTGCGGTAGGCGGAGATTGATGAAGCGGTGGCAGCGGGGCGAGACATGGGCGGGCACTCTCCAAGAGACAGATCCAGGCCGCGCCGTTCTGGCGCCGCCTGGTCGTCAGGCATTTCGACCGCCTAAAGACGTTTCAGCCCCCTATGAGAGGAAATGGATTCAGCGAATAATTTCTGGTGGATCGATCCCGAGGCTCGCGATCTCGCGCTTCCCGCGAAAACAGGTCGCATCGTCGACAGGAATACTCAAAGGTATCATGATATCAGGTCAGCACGACAAAGCCGCCGCCGATCGGCGTGGCCTTGGCGCCGAAGACCTCCTGAAACTGAGCTAAAACGGCATCGAGACGGTCGAGCTTGAAGCGTGCCGATACTCTGCGCTCGCCGAGAGCCGCATTCATCAGGATGATCCGGCCGGCGCGATAGCGGTTGACCTCCTCGATGACACGCGCCAACGGCTCATCCTGAAAGATCAGAAGTCCATCGCGCCAGGCGGCCACGACTTCGGGGGCAACCGCGGCAATTGGTCCGAGATCGTGCGCGGCATAGATGATCTGCTCACTCGGCCGGAGGATCGCGGTGCGTCCACTGCAATCGACCTTGACCATCCCGGCAAGACACGCCACGCGCACCTCGGCGCCATCGCAACGCACAGTGAATTGTGCATTGCTCGCAGCGACCTGCCCCGCTGCGGCATGCACGACCACCGGGCGCTGTCCGGCCGACACCGCGGCTTCGCCGGCGACCAGCTCGATTTTGTTGGCTGTCTCTGTTTGCTCGCGCACGTTCAGGCTCGTCCGCGTGTTGAGCTCGATCGAAACCCGATCCGCAAGCTCGATCTTGCGTTGCTCGCCGGTTCCAGTGCGGTAATCCGCCGCCAATTCGTTGAGCGCGGGCCACAATTCGAGGGGTGGCCGGACGACCATGATGCCCGCGACGGCCGCCGCCGAAGCGGCCAATGTGCCGCCCAGGAACGCACGACGTCCGATCGGCCGGCTGATACCCGGAATTCGGATTGTTGCAGCTTTATCTACCGCATGCGCTGACGCCTCCAACGGCGAGCCGAGCATGCCCCACAACTGGCAGGCTTGCGCATAGGCTTGCGCGTGAAGCGGACTTTCCGCACACCAGCGTTCGAGCGCGCGTAGATCAGCTTCCGTCACCTTCCCGGTGGAAAGATGGACGACCCAGTCCTTGGCCTTGCGTCGCAATGCTTCATGCGGGACGGACCGTTCGTCCATCGTCATCGCCGGATATCCATTCACCGTCCATCATCCCGCTTTGGGGGCACCGGTATGGGTGGAAGGTGGTTTGCTTTATCTATGGACGTTTGTGATGAGCCCGACAGGAAACGATTTGTCGTATCTTTTTCAAGCTGGGCTTCGCAAAGGTCGAGCGCGCGACGCAATTCTATGCGCACCATGCGCGCCGTGATGCCGAACCGGTCCGCAATGTCCTGCTGAGACTGTCCCCGGAGCCGTGCGGCGATCAGGATTTCACGCGTGCGCTCAGGCAGGGCGTCGATTGCGGTCTGCAGTGCTTTCAGCTGGAGGCGCGCTTCAGCCTCACGCTGCGGCCCGGGCGCCGGATCAGGAATTTCAAGGGCGGCTTGCACGTCGGCACGGCGCGCGCGCCTCGTCTCCATACGGCGACGATCTGTCGCGATATTGACCGCCGTGCGCATAACATAACCGGTTGGGCTCTGGATGGAGGCGGATTCATCCTGGCGATGGAGCTGCAGCCATGTCTCGTTCAGGCTTTCGCTGGCGAGTTCTTCCGAGCCCAAGCGGCGCGTCAGACGCGCGCGAAATTCGTCATATCGGTTGGCGAGCAGATCACGAAGCGCCGCCCAAGTCGTGTTGCCCATTGGCCCGCCCGGTACTCAGGGCTGCGCCAGCGAATGCTTGCTCTGAAATCTTCGCAAATTCAAGCGTCTGGCCCAAACCCGAGCGTGTCGGAAAGTAGAGGAAAATTCTGGTAACAAGGAAATGTAACAGTTAGACAACACAGCGCCCAGCGGTAGCCGCCGACCGTAACGGGCAAATGGCGTGTTCACCGCCCGCCACTGCACTCCGGAGACTGCAGTGGCGAACGGGGCACGATCGTGAGCGTGACCGGTTGCGTCATGCCGGCTGGCGGAAAGACAGCGATCCGCACGTTCTGCAATTGTGCGATCAATGCTTCGTCATGATGCGCATTGCCGGTTGAGCCGAGCAAGGACGCACGCTGCAGAACACCGGCAGGCGTGATCCAGAGCTGCAAAGCCATCCGATAGCCGCCTGGCTGGGTATCGGTGTTCCCACACAGAGCGCCGAGAACCCCTGCCTGCAACGCGCCAAGAAATCTCGCGTCCGGGGCAACGAGAGCGGCGCTGCCAGGCTGTTCGCGGAGCGCCGGCGCGATCGTAATGGCATCTACATCGGTCCTGCGGCCGACAAGGCCAGTGCCAGCCAACAGGACCCGCAACGCACTCTCCTGGGCGAACGAACCTTTGATTGCCGCCGACGTCTTGCCCGCGGCCAGGGCCGTCTCATAGAGAACCTGCACGCCGGTTATTGCCCCATATGCGCTGAGCGCCGCCGCAAGCGGTTGCGACGGAATATCAAAGACCACCTCCTCGCCGCCTTGCGCGGCCTCGTTCCTCGGCTGGGCGAGCACGCACACGCTGCTCCATGCCAGCAACAATGAGGCGACGAGAACGCAGGCGAGATCCGTCACTAGTGCAGTTCGACGTACCATTCTTCCATCCGTCTCGTGCGCCAGAGAGCAGTAAATCTCTTTTCGACGGATCTGCCGTCGGAGGGACGTTCCTATTGCCATTCCTTGCACGGCATAACGGAGCCACTACTTGAGAGGCGTACAATTTGCGAGGAAAATCAATACGCATTCCGACAAGACCATCAAACCGACGTTGCACCTACAGTAGTTTTTCTCTTTGTCGGAACAACCGCTTTTTGGCCGAAGATCAGAGCTATGGCGGAATCTGGGTGATGACGGCCTGAGAAGGGCGGCGTATCGAGGCGGGTAACCAGCCAGCCAGAACCTCACATGGGATGGTTCGTGTCAAGGCCATCAATCGCAATGCATCAGCAGTC